>SBAT01000330.1 GCA_005240105.1 Chloroflexota bacterium | reverse complement strand
GGTGGTCCGGCTTCCACACGGCGTCCGGTGATCAGTCTTGCACCACGCTTGTAGGTCATGTAGTTGATCAACCAATCAAACATCACAACCATACGATTGCGGAAGCCGATTAGTGGTCGAATGTGGGCAACAAGCCACAAGTACCACGCTGGACGCCCGGTCATGATGAAGCCGTTAAGATCGGCGACAGCAGCACCGCGACCAATTGTTGCCAGGCTTCCCATGTGCTTGTAGTGAAACTGCTTGCGTGGTTTGCCGGCAAGTGAATCACGGATGTACTGACCAACGGCACGCCCTTGCTGCATCGCCACGGGAGCAAGTCCGGGCAATGGTTTGCCATCTTGATGCAAGAATACACAGGCGTCACCTACGGCGAAGACTTCCGGATGGTCCTTGATGGAAAGATCAGGTTCCACCGGTATACGTCCTGCGCGATCAAGCTCGATATTGAGCGATTTCGCTAGAGGCGTAGCAGCAACACCGGCACACCACATGACTGTCGAAGATGGAATGAATTCGCCTTCTACAGTCACGCCGTCGGCATTGATGTCCTTCACGAATGTCTGTGTGCGTACTTCAACACCTAGCTTTCGGAGTTGTTCGGTGGCATTGGTCGAACACTTCTCAGGTAATGCACCCAATATTCGCTGCATTCCTTCTAAGAGAATTATGCGTGCTTCGTCCGTGTGTATACGCCTGAAATCCTGAGGCAAAGCTTTGCGAGCCAATTCAGCTAGCAGTCCAGCCAGTTCCACACCGGTTGGTCCACCACCGATGATTACAAAAGTGAGCAATTGTTTCTGCTTTTCCGGATCAGGCTCCCGCTCCGCAGCTTCAAAAGCCAAAAGCACACGCCGGCGAATTTCCAACGCATCATCAATGTCCTTCAAGCCAAGTGTAACTTGCGCCCATTCCGGATGCCCGAAATAGCTTGTCTGCGCACCAGTTGCGATAATCAAGTAGTCATACGCGACTTCACCGTCAGTGATCTTAACCACTTTGTTATCGAGATCAATACTCGATACATTCGCAAGAAGCACCTCGACGTTTTTCTGCTTGGATAGAATTGACCTGATCGGATAGACTATTTCAGTCGACGACAGTCCAGCCATTGCCACTTGATACAGCAAGGGCTGGAACAAGTGATAGTTATGGCGATCGATGAGAGTGATATACACCGGCGCCAGTCTCAGTGACTTCGCTACCTCGATTCCGGCAAACCCGCCGCCTAATATAACTACACGCGGTCGCCTATTTGTGTTCTGAATCATAACTTTCACCTATCGTCAGGACGACAATATCATCATTACAGCTCTTGGTTCAACAGTTAGCTTGATCTCTTTTGTTGGTGCACCGGCATCACCATCGATGTTCGGCAATACTTCCTCCTCACAGCGAATAGTCAATTCACTGGTTCGAAAGCGGTGATAGTGCTTTGAGCTTTCCGGGCGATTAAACGCCAGGCAGGCAGCGACGTTAATGAGCTGAAAGGCATTGTCCGCACGGAATACAACAACATCCATCAAGCCATCGGCACTATTGCAACCACGACTCAATGTAGCCATTGCCGTCGGAGTCACATTCATGACAAACATGGCCGCAGCATTTTCGGCTGTTTCACCTGTAGCGCTTGTAAGGTGAAACCGTTGCGCCGTCGGAAACAAACAAGCAAGAGATACTTTGAAGACATAGCACAGTCTACCAAAGATTCTCTTGTACACAGGGCTCGCCGTGCTGATTGCATCGGATACTTTTCCCAGACCAAACCCGACCAAGAATATTGTGTCGTGGGGCTTTCCAGTTGCATCACTGTACTGCGTCCGGATGACATCAACAGGTTGCGGTTGACCGGCAAGCACCATTTCAACGAATTGTTTTGGTGTAGGTTCGGAGTAATACGTCCGAGCAAAGAGATTCCCCGTGCCCATGGGAAATACAGCCATCGGAATACCCGTACCGATCAATCTCTCGGCGACCTGACACACGGTGCCATCACCGCCACAAACGATAACCAGGTCAGACTCACGATCAACAGCAACACCTGCCAACTTACCAGCAGAGCCAGGCTCGGCAGTAGTGGCATACCAGGTAATGTTCTCGCTCTTAATTCCCTGAGCCTGGAACTGATGCCACATTTCGGTCAAATTCGACTTGTTGGCAGAACCGCCATTTGGGTTATGAATTACTGCTACTTGCTTCGGTTTCATTGTTTTTCTCCGCACTAAAAGGGGCGACAGCAAGCCCAAAGGACGTCAGCGTATCGTCCGGTGAATCCGGACTGAAGATGCGCTGATGTCTGGTGGTTATTGCTGCCTTACTTGTTTTGAGATCTTATTTTTCTAATTGAACTATTCCTACAACTTAGAATTTTTCGGGTAATTGAATCTCAATTTAATTAGGGATACCCGCAGGATTTAGGCTCACCTAGCTCGCGCCAACAGCATAAGTTGTGGAACAATTGAAATAACCATCCGTCGTTAAGTGCTGTCGTTGATGCAGCGGGTCAGTTCAATGCACAAGTGTTTAATCTTTACTGCATGTTTAATGATCGCCACCCCCGCTTTTGCGCAGGGCTGGGAACACTCAGCCAGTCCTAATTCTCCGATGTTGCTCCAGGGCAAAGCAGAAAAGAAGCACAGGCTGAAGGCTGAAGATTCCTACTACGAAGGGCAGCGCCGGGAGCCTCAGGTGGATACGCCTTCCTTTAATAAGGGAGGAGCGGCGACCAACGCAATTGGCGTCGAGGACGAGCAATTGCTCATTGAGTGGGACAGATGGCGTAATAAGTTTTCCAAAAAGGTCTGGCTCAAATTAAACGAGCAGTTGACCGGCGGATTTTGCTTTAATCTTGGCGGAATTCTTCTCACCACAGGCGAAGGATCCGGCTACCACTTTAGGAAAGGGATTGAAGTAAGCTATATCTGCGAAGTGACCAACGACAGAAGAATTACCAACCTGCATGTTACCTCCCCTTCCGGGGATCCCACCTACGACCATCTCGTCTTAGCCTGCGTGCAATCCTTGAATGGCAAAAGTTCACTAAAGTTTCCGGAAGGCTCAAAGCGGACACGTGTAAAGACAGCCGCAACGCTAAGAATTGGTAAAGCAGCTTTCCATGAAACAAAATACAACGATCGAGAATTTGTAAGACTCTCCGACGCGACTGATTAAGTCATTGTGCTATGTTAAACGACGAAGAGTCAGCTACTTAATGTAGTATGCGAATTGTAAAAACAAAGGCGCTCGGTAAAGCTGTGCCCCTTTGTTCATTTGTCGCGCCTTCTACTTTGGCATTCTGGGTCCTTGCCTTTTATCATGCTGACTTTTCCCCTTTGTCATTTCGACCGACTGAGCGTTAGCGAAGAAGTGGAGGGGAGACGGCACTAAATGTGCCGTCGGATTCTCTTCCGCAACGAATCGGCGTTCGTTTTTACAACGACGAACTACGTATACATGCGGAAGATTTCTCGACTACGCTGCTTCGCAGCTCCACTCGAAATGACAAAATGAGGGGGTCGAGATGACAAAAGGGGACTTGATTACTCCAGCACCAGCTTGACGGAGTAAACCGCGTCACCATCGTGAATGTGGATCGTTCCTGCTCCGGGACCGCAGACGATTTCGTCGTGGCTGTTGCTATCGCCGGACATCGTGTACCCGTCGCAGACCAAGAAGAAGTCTTTGGAATCTATGCGTATTGGCGGCTTAGCTTCCGGCTTCTTGCCAGGGAGTCTAGCAAACTTTAGCCATTGCGCATCCTGACCATTGACCACTTCGTCTTCCTTTATCTTGCGGCCCTGGCAATACTCAGCCGGTTTGAGATAGTTCTCCGCGATATTGCAATATCGTTTGAGAACACCCTTCTCGATTCGAATCATGTCTACGCCTTTGCATTTGTGTCTCTTCATGATTTGGTCCTCTGTTTTGCTTTTCTTTCTTCCAACTTCTCAGCTGCTACGTCTTTAGCTCTGTTGCTGCACTCCTCTATCGCAGCCACAAGGACTGCTTTCGCCTCTATGTCGTCGTCCGGCAAGGACGCCACAAGTATGGGCTCACCGATAACCAGCACTGCGCCAACGTTGTTGACCATCAGTCCGCGTCGAGCGACTTTTGCACCCAGCTCATTGAAATAACGACGCAAACCACCTACGGTTTCGTCTTGCACATAGGCAACAGCCATCGGCACATAGGCGACAGTAGAGTCACCAGACCTTTCCACAACCGCCTTGCCGATGCGCACAGCACCCGGCTTGAAGTCATCTACGGATATGACGTTGTCGCGAACCAACATGCCTTGCATGAATATCGTCAGAGCCGCTCGCTGTCCATCTTTGACCATCGCTTCAATGGCAGCTTCCAGCGCACCACCGCGTGATTTTCTCTTAGTGTTGTCCACGGCCAGCGCGCCGGTAAACGCAGCCAGACGTTTTCGTATCCCCGTAAGCTGATCGCGCGAGGCCATGTAGCGGCTTGGTCTTCCTAGTTCCGGAAAAACAAGTGACCAGTCAGCTTCATCGACATGCGAAGGCAGAAATATTACGCGTTGATCTTTGACCGTGGCCAGGTTTTCTCTTCCAATGATTGTGCAAGAGCCGGCAAGTAGGAATCTTCCAATATAGGAAGTTGTCGCCATTGCTTTAGTCGCACGACAGCCTGGAGCTGGCGGGATATAGCCGTCTTCGCTATGTAGTTTGCGTCCGTGGTAATTCCAATAGCCGTACCACCAGAGCCAGACGACCCCCAGAAAAACGAGGGTGAG
Organism: Chloroflexota bacterium; assembly: GCA_005240105.1. Taxonomy (GTDB): domain Bacteria; phylum Cyanobacteriota; class Vampirovibrionia; order Obscuribacterales; family Obscuribacteraceae; genus SBAT01. The sequence continues at coordinate 17,902 of SBAT01000330.1, read as the reverse complement.
TAGTGTTGGGATATTCATTTATTCCCTCCTTTCAATGTCTCGCTGATGAAGGCGAGGAGATCTTTGGCGTGAAGTAGTTGGCCGGATTTCTCCGCCAGGCGTTGATAGCCGGCGGCGCAACCCAGGGACAGCGCGTATGTAGGTGGAAGTACGTCGGTGTACTTGTTGGTGTCGGAATCGTGCTTGTAGATGGTGGAGATCCAGGTCTTCAACCTGATGGACGTGCCGGTGGCTTTGAATCGTTTCTGCAATTCGGCAAGTGCCGCTGTGGTTTCCGCATGGTGTCTGCGTCCGACCTGGCATGAGAGAAAAAGAAACGTAGTAGGTTCTACGCCATGCCCGCACTCGGGCAAGGCTGGTGGTAATTTAGACATAGTGAATCCTCCTCGACAACTCGTGGATAAAAGGTTTTGTCATTTCTACTTTTTACTTTGTCATCTCGACCGAGCGTTAGCGAGTGGAGAGATCTTCCGCAGCTACACGAAGTTCGTCGTTATAAAAACGAACTACGACTCGTTACGGAAGATTTCTCGACTTCGGCTGCTACGCAGCCTCCGCTCGAAATGACAAATTTAGAAGGCCGGCAATTCCGCGCGGCCGTAGATGGCGTGTTGATGTTTATGAGTGTTCATGACCCACATTTGGGTCTGGTAATCGTAGTGCCACCACTCGTAGGGATAGTTGGCGAATCCTACTGCGGTCATGGCTCCGTAAAGCAGACGGCGGTGGCGTCGGGCTTCTTCAAAACTTGCTGCGTCTCCTCCGCCAGCGTGGCGCTCGTAATAGTCGGTGTAGCTTACTTCCGATGCATCATCGAAAGTACCACCCATGTTAAGTTGCTTGCCTGTGGCAATCTCTCGTAGCGTCACATCGACTGCTCCGCCGGTCGTATGAGTCGGCCACGTACGCCAATCGTCTTTCTTGAATGGACGCGGATCAGAACAAAATCTGCCGGCAAATTGCACGCACGCATCTTCGGTGGGGTTCTTCAGTGCCTTCTGCGCCTGTTGCATGAAGTAATTCCAAAGCTCTTGTTGCAATTCGATTGGACGAAAACCATCCAACAACAAAATTTCGATGCCTTTCGGTTTCAGAATCTTGTTCGCTTCGGCAAGTTTCCTTGCCACCCCTTCTCGAACAAACACTCGGCTCAACGCAGAGTCGAACTTACGAAAGTAAGGAGCATTGAGTCCATCGCCACGAGCGTAATAGCTAGAAGATGCAATTCCGAAAGCACTCGCATCGACAAGTGGTTCGTGCGCTTCTTTGGAATTGCTGTCGATCGGAATGTGGTGGTAGTTTAAAGCAGACTGTGCGTTGTCAATCAGCGGAATAGCGGGTTCTAAAGCGGTCGCACAGCTTATCGGCAGCGACAACATTATTGACAACCAGATACTCTTACGCAGCAACTTCCGCACACCCTCTCGCGTCATGACATCACCAACCGTCACACCTGTCATCTGCGAACACGAACTTATCCCAGTTGCTTAAGAAGAGCAACTAAAGCGTTTGAGTCGGAGGTACCACTTGATTTGTAAGTATATTTGTTCTGAAAAATTCAATTTGAAATTGCATAAGAACACTAATTGAAAGTTCCGCTCTAAAACAACAGATGTAATTAGAATGAGCGAGAGTCAACCATTCCTTTATTAGCGCGGTTAGCGCGACCGCAACAAATTGCGTATTCAAAGCCTCACGAGCTCTAGATCAGCAAATTCACATGATTTCAAGGGTTACCAAGATTGATTTGAAGTTCAATTTCAAATAGTTTTGATTTGTATTTGAGTATTCTTTTTCCATTGGTTGTTATTTAGACCTTTCCCCCGCATTTTAATTAGCCATAAGGCTTTCCCGTAATCCATGCACGTTTGTTGCAGGGCGGATTTTCAAGAGACTAAAGCAAACATTGCCGTGGTCTAATATTGCCTACATAAGGAAACACGCAATGAAGCAATTAGCTGAGCAAGCCCTTGATGTCGCGACCGGTTTGGGAGCGAGTTATGCCGATGTGCGCATCATCGATTCGGAGTCTCAATTTCTCGAGACCAAAAACCAACGCGTGTCGGCAGTCAATTTTGGCTCCAGTCTCGGAGCTGGAATTCGTGTCTTGTACAACGGCGGTTGGGGCTTTGCCTCTACTCAGGATTTGACCCGCTCTGGTATTGAACAAGCTGTTAAACGAGCTGTGGCTGTTGCCAAAGCCAGCGCGCAGGTCATGGAAAAACCAATTGCTCTGGCGCCCGAACCAGTGCATGATGCATCCTGGTCATCACCCTGCAAGCAAGACCCATTTGCGATAAGTCTCGAACAAAAACTCGCTGTTCTACTCGATGCCGCCAAAATTGTCACAGCAGTCAAGGGTGTAACACTAGCCACCGGCAGCATGGCTTTCATCCGCGACAAGAAATTCTTCGCTTCGACCGAAGGCAGCCGAATTGAGCAAAACTTCATCCGTTCATCTTGCGGAATAGTAGCTAATGCAACCGACGACCACGACAGACAACGCCGCTCTTACCCGAGTTCATTTGGCGGACAGTGGGAATTAGCCGGCTGGGAAATGGTTGGTCACTGGGACTTGCCGGGACACGCGCAACAGACTGCCGAAGAAGCGGTTGCTCTTTTAACGGCTCCTATGTGCCCGCAAGGGACCAAAGACGTAATTCTCGGCTCATCACAATTGGCTCTGCAAATTCACGAAAGTACTGGTCACCCGACTGAACTCGACCGTGCACTCGGTCAAGAAATCAACTACGCTGGAGCATCTTTCCTTACTCCGGACAAACTCGGCAAGCTTAAGTACGGCTCGCCAATGGTCAATCTTGTTGCTGATGCAACAACGAAAGGCTCTCTTGGATCTTTTAGCTACGACGACGAGGGCGTGCAGGCTCAATGCGTCGACTTAGTAAAAGACGGGATTTTCACTGGATACTTGAGCTCCCGCGACACTGCTGAACTCATTGGACTGAAACGCTCCGGTGGCTGCATGCGCTCAGAGTCCTGGAATCGAACACCGATTATTCGCATGACGACAATTTCGCTTCTACCTGGAGACGCCGGTGAACTCGACAACATAATTGCCGACACCAAAGACGGCATCTTCATGGACACAAACAAGTCCTGGTCGATTGATCAATTGCGTTACAACTTCCAGTTCTCGACTGAAATCGCCTGGGAAATAAAAGACGGCAAGCGTGGTCGAATGTTGAAAAATCCAAGCTACGGCGGCATAACACCGGAGTTCTGGAATAGCTGCGATGCAATTGCCGGAGCGTCTGAGTTCATCACCTGGGGCGTTCCCAATTGTGGCAAAGGTCAGCCATCACAAACGATGTGGACTGGACATGGTGCTGCTCCCTCTCGTTTTCGCAATGTCAAAGTAGGCATTGCTCATAAGGTTTAAAACATGCAAAGCGAACAACAGTTAAAGACTCTCATCAACACAGCTCTAGAACATGCGCGTGGCAAAACTGACGGCGCGGAAGTGCATGTCTTTTCTTCCGACTATGCAACTTCACGCTTTGCCAACAACAGCATGACTCAGAATCAAGCACCGTTGCACACGTCAGTTTCGATACGCGTGCTTGTCGATGGACGTCAGGCAAGGCTTACTACAGACAACCTTGACCCAAACAACATCCGCAACGTTGTCGACAAAGCAATTGTTGTAGCCAAACTGCTGGAAAAAGATCCGAAGCTATTGCCAGTTCTTTCCCCGTCTGGATTGCAGCCCGCAAAGGCAGTTAATCGATACGACGAAAAAACCGGCAAACTTTCGCCAGACGATCGGGCAAAGGCAGTTTCGTCAATTGTCAGTGTTGGCAAACCAGAGAAGTTACGTGCTGCAGGCACTTATTCTTCTGGTGTGAACCTTCAAGCTATGGGAAATTCAGCGGGTTTGTACCGCTTTCACCAAGAGACAGAAGGCGCCTGCTCGCTGACAATGTGCGCCAGCGATTCAACAGGCTGGGCCAAACAAGAGCAACCTATTGCCTCCAACGTGCATCAAGTTGCCATGGCACAAAGCGCGGCGTCCAAAGCCGTGCAAAGTGCTGAACCGCAAGAAGTCGATCCCGGTCACTACACCGTAATCTTGGAGCCATCAGCAGTGCTGGATATGCTCGGCATGCTCTGGTCGGACTTCACCGGTACAAGTTATACAGACAAGCTTTCATGCTTTCTCGACAAGCTAAATACAAAAGTATTTGGCGAAAACATTACTATTCACGACGATGTCTATCACCCCTTGCAGGCAGGCGCGCCGTTTGACGGCGAAGGCGTACCGCGCAAGAAAGTGACACTCGTGGAAAAAGGAGTTGTGAAAAATCTCGTCCATGGTCGGCGCAGCGCCAAGGAATTTGGTGTTGAACCAACCGGACACGGACTAATGGAACCCACAAGCCAGGGAGAGTATCCAGTCAATATAGTGGTGGAAGGTGGGGATACTACTCTCGAAGAAATGATACGCACAACAGACCGCGGCATTTTGCTGACGCGAGTCTGGTACGTGCGCGAAGTTGATCCGACAACAAAAATCGTCACGGGCATGACCCGCGATGGGACATTCCTCGTGGAAAACGGCAAGGTGAAGCACGGCGTCAAGAACCTACGCTTCAACGAAAGCATCATCGAGATGCTCAATCGTGTGATAGCACTTGGCCCCGTCGTCCGCGCTGCAGGCGAGGAGTCTTTCCCCGCTGTAGTACCACCGATGAAAGTCGCCTACTTCAACTTCGAATCGTCAACTAAATTTTAATTTGTCATTCCGAACGCAGTGAGGAATCTGCCGCGACTGTCCGTCGTTCATGTTCAGAAACCGGACAGTGGTTACTTACGGCAGATTCCTCGCTACGGCGCTATGCGCCTTCGCTCGGAATGACAAAGATGGATTTTTAACTAGAGCACCCCGGTGCTCAACTTGAGCTGCTTGCGACGACGGACCTCCGTCGCCGTAAGCACCGCCACGGAGGTGTGGCTATGAAAAAGAAAAATTCCAAAAGAGCTAACTTCAAGAAGAGACCACCGCCCAAACAAGCCATTGAAGTGGTCTACGGCGGTGGCGGCATCAAAGGCTTCGGCCATATCGGCTTGCTAAAAGCACTCGAAGAAAACAAAGTCGACACCGGAAAGCACACAGGCGTTTCCATCGGCTCTGTCATTGCCACCTTCGTTGCCAACGGCTACAAGGCGAAAGAAATCGAAGCCATATTCCTCAAAGAGTTCGGCAACATCGACACTGACCTTCTGGGTAAGACCCTGCGCTGGCGCGGACTCAAGCGCTTCCTGAAAGCTGGTGGACTAATTGACTTCAGCGAACTGTTGAAAGACATTTGCACGCGCTACAACTTGAAGCCACAACCAAACCTACGCATCGTCACCTACAACGTGACCACCTGCGAACCGGTAATTTTCGAGGGCACAGACTATTGCTTGTACGAAGCACTGACCGCCTCTTGTTCAATTCCCGGCATCATGCGTCCAGTTTGGTACGGTCGCGACTGCCAAGTCACCAGCGAAGACTCCGGTCACAAAGTGACAGGCATTCTGGTCGATGGCGGCTTGCACCACCCAAACCCAGGTAACTTCTCGGAACACCCAGCAATTATCAGCGCACTTGGCTTTGCCACCAAACTGCCTGATCGCGTGCTGAAGCCAGCCGATCTTCTCTTCCACATGGTTGAGCTATTCGGCTCAGCGCTATTTCAGTGGTGCTTCGAAGATCTAGAACCAGACCACATCGTGATAAAAGTCGGTGCCCCCAACGTCGGCATCGTCACAGCAAGTCTGACACCTAAAGAGTGCCGCAAGCTGATCGACTACGGCTACAAGGTCGCCAGCAAAGAACTTCGCAAGGCGATCAAAGACAAACTCATCCCCGTCAAATCCAAGGAGTGCTAACCATGGCTTCCAATCCCAAGAAAAGAACACCCATACACCGAAAGCGGATGCGGTCGGAAAACGCCAACGACTCGAGCAATCGAGTCTTTGGCGGCCACATCCTGGCTGAAATCGACGAAGCTGCAGTTTTTGCAGCCGAGCAGCTGTCGCCAACACAACAGTTCGTCACTGTTGCATTCGACAGAGTCATTTTCAAGAAGAAAGTTCTTGTCAAAGACACATTGTTGTTTTACACAACAATCACCCACGTCGGTAATTCATCCGTCCAAGTCCACGTCGAAGTAGAAACCATCCGCGACCGCGTTGCCATCCCCGTAACCAGCGCGGATGTAACCATGGTCGCCATCGACGAAAACGAAAAACCCACACGCGTCATCACCAACCAGCGTAAGCGAATAAACGAGAAGCACGCCAACGACCACTGCACGCGTAAGTGCTGATGACCCTAGTTGTGCCAGCATGACCGTCGCCCCTCGGTCATGCTGACCCACCCCTTTTGTCATTTCGAGCGAAGGCGAAGCCGAAGTCGAGAAATCTGCCGTACCGTATCAATGCTCGAGTAAACCAACTCGAACTACGATCCAGTGCGGCAGATTCTTCACTGCGTTCAGAATGACAAAAGGGTAGGTCGGCATGAAAAATGGGTGGGTCACCCCACAAAGGAACTGGTATCACAATATTTTTCCGAAATACTACTACTTCACCTAGTATACCCAATCAAACAAAAAGAGACAGCAAGCTGCCTCCATTGTTTTCATTCTCCTACATCAAGCCACTTGCCTGCTCACGAATTTGCGCGGCACGTGCTGGATTGTTAACGCGGTCGTACACATCAGCAAGCAACAAAAGCGCTTGCCTTATGCCTTGCGCATTGTCCTCACACATGTACTGTTTCTTCAGGTCGACGTTGATTTCGACACGCAGTGCGCTCAGCGCAAGCGTCTTTGCAAAACCCCAACCTTCATCTTGCTGGAGATGAAACTTAGCAGCTTCAGTGAAGAGCGCAGAGAACATGGCCGGACCCATGTCGTAGCCTGGCTCAAGTTTCGTCTGCACCCGTTGCAAAATGTCCTTCAGCTCGTAGTGGTTGTATTCACAGTTCTGCGAAATGAACGCGAGCACTCGTCTAAGTGGTTTGAGATTCTCCTCTGTCACTTCGGAATTGCCCAGTCTTTCAAGTTCGTCCAGAGCTTTGAATGCGTAGAACCTCTTGTCATGCAAGGTTGATCCACTTGCTCCGATCATCCACCTATCTACTCCTTCCAGACTCGTGCAGCGAGCCCCCAGAACATCTCTCTCGGCACGCCGCGGATTGCGCAATTCAAATTTGCGCACCGGTTGTTTATTTGTCATGTGTTTCTCCAGTGTTTAACAGTTGAGCCTGCAGTTTTTTATCTATCTCGTTAATGAATGGAATGAGTGGTGGAGGATCAATTTCCAGATCCGTCGGTCCGGCTATCTCCCACTCGTCGCACAAGACGAAATGCCGATCAGCAAGCGCCTTGTGCGTTTCTGTCCAGTGTTCGTACTCAGTGGGCAACTTCAACCCGAGTCCTTTGAGTTTCCAGATGGAGCGCAGCTTGTCATCATTGGCGAGAGCTGCATCATCGAACAACACAAAATACTTTGGCTCCGGCATTGTTTTCCCAGTGATATCAGGTCTTTTTGGCTTGTATTGTTTTTCTCCAAGAACCTGCAGGAAGTACTGCGAGATACCGAGCTTCTCGACCACCTCTTGCTGATAAGGGCGCCATCCCCTCGTCAAAAGAAATAGCTGATAGCCCCTAGCGGTAAGCTCTTCAAGGAAGTGTTCGGCATCAGGACGAAGCCAATGCACGATATTCTGCACACGAGTGCCTTCCGAAGGAAACAGCAACCCAAGCTTCTTCGCCTTCTTGCATTCATACCAATACAGGCTGGTTATCAGTGTTTCGTTCAAGTCAACGAACACCGTTGGCTTTTCTTTGTCATAGTTGACTATTCGTAATTTGCTCATCTTGCTCACCTCCTTCATCAATCTCTAATAGAGCTTTCGGATAACCTGGTTAATGTTGGCTATTCCAGTTGGATTAGAACTAACCACTTCAATGCGCTTCGGCAGATATTGAGTGTTCAGCTCCAACCAACACATGATGTGATATCCATTCCACTCGTCTTTTTTGCCCGGGTCCGACTCGGCACCGGCGAAAGGGCACAGTGACTCTCTCGTGACAAGTTCCGAGCCAACAAAGTCAGCTAGGTCGTGGTCGAGGTGGAGGACATCCCAACCTCCCTCCATTAGGGCCCTAATTCCTTCATCAAATGTTCGTGCTATCCGGGCACCTTCGATTGTCCTTTTGTCATCAATCAATAATTCTTTCATTGGGCACCTCCTTCGCAAAGACAAAAGAGGCGAAGCAATTGCTTCACCTCTTCGAATGTTTAACAAGCCTGTGTGTACCGCGGACTAGTGTCGCGACGGTTCGTATTGAAATTGTTGATGCACATGCTTGCAAGTCAGCTCATGCGCTTTCGCTTTGAGAGCAATGCTCAGTGCCTGCTGAGGCGAGCAACGCAATTGCTCGCTGATGATCCGCAGGTACTCGGCGTTACTATCCGAAGGCGCATTGTCGGCCATGTCTTCCAGCAGCTGTGCCCTAACGTTTTCAGTTTTCAAATCTGGTTTTGACTTTTCCATTTAGTTACTCCTCGACTTTTTGCTGTTTACTGCGTGGGATGTTCTTGGGCTCTGGAGAGTATCCGAGACAAGTTCGTCCATAGTGGTTGGTAACACGGTCAATTTCCTCTTGGGAATAGTCCGTGTAGTGGTCCAACAACGCTCTATATTTCTCACCCAACTGCTCGTATTCCTCATCTCGTGCACAGTACTTTTCTGGCTCCGCAAACATGGCGTCCAATCCACCAACACCATCTTTGCCCAAAAGAAATCCCAACAAAAGTGACTTGTTGTGGTATGCACGTATGAGAGTATGCAAGTACTCCAGGGGAACTCCCGCTTCGAAACAATGAGCGTATTCATCTTCAGATTCAGACAGTTTCTTTTTTCTGTCCAAGATATGCGAAACCAATTCTGCGATTGGCTTCGCGTGCGCCAACACTATGTCATTGAGCAATTCAAACGGTGGCGCCTGCTTTTTAATTCTGGTCTTGTCCAGCGGCATAATGTCAATGTACGTGCTGAGTTCATTGCACAACATCGTCTCGTACGTTTCTACAGATTGAGGCAGACCATTCTGATTTATAGCCTGCAACATTTCTCTGCAGTCAGGACCTTCGTAATTTCCGACTTTGTGTTTTATTACTTCCCAAAGCCATCGGTCCCAACCAACAAGCTCGCATTGCCCACACAACTTTGCAGCTTTTGCCAACATCACTAGGACTTCAGCTCGCTTTTTATTCGTGAATCCCATTATCACTCCTTTGAGAAAGAACCCCAGCATCACAAGACGCTGGGGTTTACTTCACACGACTGGGTAGGCTAATAAGGCTCGTCAATACTTTCCGAGCCTCAAGCCTTCAACCAATTCGGCCACATTCTTGATCACTGGAATGTCTGCTACTGTTGATGCGATTTCATTGCTGAGAACCTTGCCTTCGCGTTCGATGCGCACCACTCGGATGCCCAGCTTGCGAGCGGCAATTAAGTTCGCTGGTTGATCATCAACAAAGAGAAATTCCTCCGGTTTAATGCCAAGCTTGCTAAGCACTGCCTCGAAGTAGCGCGGGTCCGGTTTTGCCAAACCCAGCTCATATGACCAAAAAGCATGGTCGATGTACTGACTGAACATCTTACTTCTCCGGTACATCACGCTTTCAAACTCGGATGCATTCGGCATGACCGCCAACAGATACCCTTGTTCCTTGAGCGTTTTTAGCGTCTCTGGCACATCGGGGAATATGTGAAAGTCTTTCCTCTCCTGATCAGTAATCTCTTTCAGTCTTTCTATTGCAGCTGGTGTAACGTGACACTCTATTCCTGAAGCATGAAGTTCATCTGCAAGTTGTTGCAGATACTCCTTCATGCTGCCCTGAACATGTGTCGTACACCAGTGATGAACCAACTTGGCGTCGATAAATTTGTGATTCAGCATCACCGAATCCGCAAGACCCATTTCGGATTTGATCAGCAATAGAGGTTCTACTACTCCCCCAACTGCTGCATTGGTCCAAAATTGACCGTCGCGAACTATCCTCGCCAGCGTCCACCAGAAATCAAAGCCGATGGCCTTGATAGGTTTTGCGTCCTCTCCCTGCGCTCCAAAGGCAAGGGGGACGTCATTATTTCGATCCATAGGACAACTCCTAGCGGAGGCTCAAGCAATGAGCCCCTCGATAAGAGCGCAGATAACTAGATCAAGGGAGGACTAATCGCCCAACTCGATCTTTCCTGTTAGTCCTTTCGGCACGGTGACTACCTTGCCGTCAGGGTGGACGTATTTGCGCTCGTAGCCTCTACGAAAGAGCAAGCGCGAGTAGCTCTGATCAGTACCAGCCGATGCATGGACATAATTCCAGCCGTTGGCCAGCATTTTCTCAACAGTATGAATAGTTTCATCGCTGAGAGTACCTATCAGAGCTTCCACCAAATTACGGTCAAACGGCATACCTAAAGGCACAGCATTGGCTGCGTCCTTCAGGTCTATCGGTCTGACGGTCATGGACAAGTTGCCGGAGAATTCCAGATGCATACACTCGTAATCATCCGGATCTCCACCTACCGCAATCGCATACGAATGCGCCATTTCCTTGCGATTTGCATATTTCACAAGGGACAATGGTCGGTAACTTGGTGAGTCAATCTCGCCGCTGATAAAATTTGCTACCAGCATGCGTGCTCTATATGGCTCTTCGAGGACGCCCGCACATTCTTCTGGGATGGCGGTCGAATACCGCGAACATCCATAGCAGACGTGAACATCCTCGTAGAGTTGTTGCACATGGCATAGCTCTTGTCCGTTATGCACGCCAGCTAACTGGGCGTACGTACATTGTTGAGCTGTGCCTTTCATCACTTCAATTGACAGTGACATCTATCTCCTCCATAGCTGCCAAAGCACAGACATCGGCGGCATAACTGCAGCCAACATCCGAACCTCGCAACCAGTCGTGAGTCGTTTAGGTCCAAGCAACGCAAGCACCGCTTACGTCACCCGCAAAAGCAAAAGCCCCAAGCAAAGCGATAGACAAGTCCGAATAGCTATTTCGTAGCTACTTTGATTTGCAATGCTTTGCTGTTGGGGCTTTTAGGCTATTTGCTGGTTGTTTTTTAAATGGAAAAGAAACACTTGTTTCCACCATATATAAATAGACTAGAAACAAGCAATAGAGCTTGAAATGCCAATTCAAAGCGATTTCAAATAAATGGGGAATTCCCCCACTATTGGCTGAACAACTGCATTAGCGCGGTTAGCGCTTCGTCTCATATTTGTCATTCTGAGCGACCAACGGGAGCGAAGAATCTCGCGACTTAACGGCCGAGATTCTTCGCTTCTCTCAGAATGACACCACCAAACATTAGAATCCACGCTAGCCGCGCGAGGTCAAGCGCTCGATGCAATTGATACTTCTACGAAAAATTCAATTGAAATTAGAACGTCAAAAGAGTGAAGTTGTAAGCATCGTTTCCATAGATATTTCTTTTACATCACAAGCTAACACACACATCCCATAGCTATTTAAGTATCTAACTGAAGCTCAAGTTGAGCTTCGGGGAAACACTGTCTTTTTTTCAAACCAACTTACACGGAGGCACACAACCATGTTGCGCCAACACTTTTCGCTGCCGGCCGATGCGCCGATTATCATCTTCGCGCGGCATGGTCACTCACTCGCTAACGAGATTATGGAGAAAGACCTATTGCTGCCCGAAGAGCTAAGAGCCCTGCACTACAACTTCCCATTCCCCGACCACCAGATCCCTCTGACGAACAAAGGCAGACGGCAAGCTCGGCAACTCGGGCGGACGCTGGCTAGGCTCTTTCCTCCCTCCGACCCGATACATCGCTTCTTCGTCAGCACATTCAAACGGGCTCGACAAACAACCACAGAAACAAAACGAATGTTGCCTTACAAGCCACCGACGATTATCACGCCTTGGCTGGCGGAGCGTAGTCGAGGCGACCTTTACGGTTATTCCAGAAAGGGACTTAAAGAAATCCCTGGTTTTCTGGAACAGTGGGAAGACCCTGAAAGAGGGATGGAGCTTCCATGGCCAAACGGCACGACAGCCAAAGAATTCATCGAACGCATCGAGGAGTTCATGCACACAATTCTCTTGCACCAACAGGGAGTCACACAGGTCAACTCCCACAGCTTCCTCATCACTTGCGCAGAAGTGGTGCTGGAAAATCCAAACAGAGCGGAAGCCCTGCGCATTTATGCCACGCGGCGCCTGATTAACTGCGAGCTAAGCATCTTCGTGAAGCGTGCTCCTCATGCGCCATTCACGCGACTTCCACTTGACGGTCTCATTTAGGAGGCAACTATGACTTTTGAAATCTTCAACTCGCTGCCGGTCTTAGAGACCGAGCGCCTCATTCTGCGGCCAATCACTTTTGATGACGCGGACGACATCTTCGAATACGCCAGAGATAGCACACTCAAGCGCTATACAACCTGGCAAACACACGAGACGCTCAAGGACTCAGTTGCCTTCATTCGTGGCGTTGTGCGCAACTATCGTCAATATCAACCCGCTCCCTGGGGCGTGATTCACAAAGACGATAACAAGCTAATAGGCACATTCGGCTTCTGCCATCTGGCGCCTAAATATCAACGCGCAATGGTCGGCTACGTCCTGGCTCCCAAATACTGGGGACAAGGACTAGCCACCGAAGCGCTGAAAGAAATCATCGATTTCGGATTCAACCAACTGGACTTGAACCGCATCGAAGCAATTTGTTCCGACGTCAACGACCCTTCATCCCGCGTGCTGGAAAAAGCCGGCATGAAGATGGAAGGCATCCTTGACGAATACTTCCCCATGAACGGCGAAATGCGCGATGGCAAGTCCTATCGCATCTTGCGCCGCGAGTGGATGCTCACCCGCAAGTAATTCAGTTCGAATCAAACCAATAGATGAGGCAGGCACAGTTGTCTGCCTCGCGTTTTACTTTCTTGAGGAAACAAACATGTCACAACAGAAATCAATTCGTCGCCCGGTTACACCTTTCGATTCGGTAGAACAAGCTCGTCAGATGCGGACTAAAGTGGTTGACTTCTGCCCGCCCAAAGATAGTCCCATAGCCAAGGCCATCGCCAGCATCGTCGTACCCTGGAGACTCCGCAACCGCTTTGGAGTTGTAGGAGTAGAGATCTCCAAGGAAAGTCTCCGGCGCTTGAAGGAAAGATCTGAGGACAGTGAAATTCTGGCGGTCAATCATCCTAGCGACCGAGACCCGGAGATCATCTTCCACGTCGGTACACGAGTTAGACAAGACTACAACTACCTCGCTGCCCGCGAGGTGTTCGATGAAGAAAACGGCAAGCGGGGCCGCATGATGCAGTCTCTAGGTTGCTATTCAGTTGTTAGAGGCAAGCCTGACCGCAAATCGTTTGAAACCACAAAGCGTCTACTCGTAGAAAACAAACGAAAACTGGTTATCTACGTAGAAGGCGAAATTGGTAGACAAAACGGTGTGCTTATGCCGGTGGAGCCAGGTTCCATTCAACTCGCATACTGGGCTATCCAAGAGATGGACAAGCAGAAGAAGCTCCGGTCAGTCAAAATCCGTCCTGTCGGCATCACTTACCGATACGTCGGAGACATCAGAGCCAATCTTGAGAGTTCTCTTTCCAGCCTAGAGCGCGAACTCAACATTGCTCCTCAAGGAGGGAAGTATGAGCGCCTGAGATCAGTTTGCCTTGCTACTCTGACAGCACTGCAAAAACAATACCAGCAGGTACCTACCGAAGGTGCATCGATAACGCAACAAGTAAAAGACCTTCAGAGACATATCCTCGCGCGCGTAGGCAGTATTTTGCAGGTCACAGTTCCGGACGTATCCATATTGGATCAACTCCGCTTTCTCCGCAACAAACTGGATGAGCACATCTATAAGAGCGAAGAAAACATGTCCAACTACTGCCGCAACTTGGACAGAGAAGCAGCCGAGGAGCTTGTCTGCCTATACAAACATCTACGCAGAGTGCAGGTCTTCATAGCGATATATGACGGATACGTCAAAGAGACGATGACCCAAGATCGTTTTGCTGAAGTACTAGACAAACTGGAAATCGAGTTCTTCGGCGCACGAAGTCTAAAAGGCAAGTGCGTTGCTTTCGTGCATGTTGGCGAAGCAATAGATTTGCTCAACAGCTACGACCAATACAAGACAGACGCACGCGTCACGGTCGCCGGACTAGCAGACGAGCTCTACACCAGCTTGAGCTCAGCAATCAAACTCGCCGACCAAGAAAGCGCGCGCATCGAACACCTGACAGTCGAGTAAACAACAACGGAAAGCCGCGCGCTTCCTCTTTTGTCATTCTGAGCGAAGGCACCAAAGGTGCCGAAGTCGAAGAATCTTCCGCAATGGTTCGATGTGCGTCTTTATCACGACAACCATCGAATCATTGCGGCAAACAGTAATCCCCAAGAAGGTCGACTGAAATCCAGGCGAAAGCCTGTGCATTCAGCCGACCTTCTGTCGTTTTCACACACACAACAGGAGTAATTAGTATGTCACAACGTCAACAACCAAATCGCCGCAAGAAAGTATTCCTCGGCGGTTACACCCCCAAAACATATACAAAGCCAACAGACCAAACAAAAGAAGAAGTCGCCGCTTTCATAGCAAAGAATGCTGGCACGGAAATACACTATGGTCCTGATGGCCGAGTCGAAGAAATTCTCAATAACGCCGGTTTGCAATTCACAGCTGGTTCAGCTGAAGAATTACGGGAAGTCGTAATGAACCACCCGGACATTCGCCACTTATGCAAGCTCGATACTCCCGGCGCAATTACAACCATGCGCCATTTGCCACCACATCAAGAGCAAGGCAACCTTGGAGTCTGCCTTGAGTCACAGCAGGTGGACAAAAACAGACCCGTTCACGGTGGCAAGTTCGCGACATACGGAATTCCTAATGGCGATGGGACCTGGTCCGTCTATCGAATTGTTGACACCACAGAAAAATCACCTGTGGACACTACAGCCTCACTCACTCTCAGCAAACGTCTTGCTGTCAAGAAAGCGGAAAAAGTCGCTCGAAAAGGACTAAAGCTGAAAGACAAGCGGATACGCTGCGAACTGGCAGAAGCCGAAGGTGGATACGCAGTTCAACTGAATGTGCCGCCAGGAGGTAATACACTGAAGCCAATTCAGCGTATCTACTTAAAGTTCACTGATCCACTTGAGCCGGATCTGAACATCCCGGTTGAAGTGATCATCAATTCAACCGGCAGAGCCGTCTTTGGTCAAGATCTCAACTACTATCTGCGCGTGAAAGGCTTTATGATGGAACCAACTACTGGTTCACTCCAAGAAGCTATCACGCAAATCCGTGTATTTGAGCTTGACGAAAGCAATTTCCGAAAAGATCCAAAGACCGGCCGGGCTATGTTGGCTAACAGTAGAGTCGAGGTCTACTACGATCCAAAAGATCAAGGTAATGCCAACACAATACTGGTAGCAAAATCAGATGGGACCGACATGGTGTACGAGATTGGCTCGGCGGAGCAAGCAGCAGTAATTGCCTTCCATGCACTCAACCTCGCCGCAGATCGTCATGCATTGACCGGCAGCCCTGTTCCGGACAAACTAACCAAAGCTTATGTAGGGCTGAAGGAAATGTTCAGGCAGAACATTACCGACAATGCGGCCTATTTTCCATCTGCGGGAGTCATTGGCTTCGGTATTCGCGTCAGGGGCGTTGTCGTCAACGGCCGCCATCTGTTGGTCATTCAACATGTGATCTACCACGAAAGAGCTCACAAGGAAGATGACCAAATCCAAAAAGCCAAAGGAAAGCGCATCACCGGTCCATTCTGGTCCGGCGTTGGCGAGCGTAATGGCGATGTCGATGCTTTGTGTTTCACCATATTGGACATCTTGGACAACATGGAGAAATTGCCACTAGGCGATCCGCTCCGTATCGAGCTAACACCTGAACTCTTCTTTGCAATGAAGGGTGAATTGGCTAAGCTTGCGTTCGGCGAACCAATACGCGTGATGGACAATCTGTGGATGTACCCAATCGACGAGAGCACAGAAGAGCACGATATCGGCGAAAAGCTCGGTGCGTTGTCACTTCATACTCTCAGAGCCTGGGTAAAAGGCGAATACGAAAAGTCCATAACAGCCGACATGAGCCTACCAGCCAAGCATGCCATTTTCCGGAAAATACTTCGGGAAGTGTGCTTAGCCATGGTGACAATTCGAAAGATTGTCGTGAGCATCATCAAAGAAAACAGACCGACCTTGCTCGATCTGTACCGTGCGGAAAAGCTCGTCGCAAGAAGAAACTACGGTGCCTATGTTGAGTCCTATTTCCACGAGGGCTACACAGTCAAGCACGGAGTCCCTGACACAGCGTCGGCGGAATAACAACCCGGCGATAAGCGAATGCAGAAACGCAGCAGGTGGCGCGATGTCACTTGCTGCGCAAGCTGCGTCGACATCTTCAAGCAAGACTGCCTGTCCTGCGTAGGTGAAACTACAAATAGCAACAGCCAACAGACAGCAGTCCGCTGGCTGTTGCGGACCATTACTAAAAGGAATCCACACAAATGAAAACACCGCAAAGAATAGTTTTTTCTCTTGCTACTCCAAAACAATTCCATCAGTTTGAATCTGTCAGCAGCCACACTGGCCAGGAATTCATTGTCCTCGACCACCCAGGACAAAACAAACTGCTGGAAGAGTTAAGGCACTGCCTATCCAACATACTTCCGAAACAAACCGTCATACCCGGAAAAGTCGACGTTCAGAGCAGCGGCTACTGGTTAGAGCCTGACGAAATGACACTCTTGATTTATATCGAACTAGAAAACAAGATAAATAACTATCAGAGGCTAGGTTTCCGATGCAGGACAGGCGATGGATATTGTCTCGTCGAGATGAACAAATACAGTAACTTTTCTCGCGATGAACACCAGGAGTATCTTGCTTACATGGCGAGGTTCGCAGATGTACCCATCCTCTTCAAGAGCGACCTGCAGAAGTCCAGCTCCAAATGGAGTGAAATCACTATTTGCGATGGCCGACAACCTGATAAACGGAAATACACTGAACTGATTAGATGCACAACCGAGTCAGGTATGGACGTCGCATCGGTAAGCCATTTCGATCCACTGGTAGTGGCAGAGCATTTAAAGCTTCTCGAAGCCAACATCACAAAAGTACAAAACTATCCAGGCAACGATCTCTTCAACGAGCCCGGTGTTTGGTACGGCCTTAACGAAGTGCATTACGAGCATAAGACGTGCACAAAAGCGATCTGTGGTGCTGGCACTATTCTGCATGCCGCAGATGACACCTGGCAAACCAACTCACACTACATTAGCGAACGGCTCGGTCCTCTGGTTCCCGGAATATCAAATACTCACATCTTCAAGCAAGACTGCCTGTCCCTGGAATCAATAGGCACATCTCATTACTGACGACTATCCATTACTTGAACTAGATCTCGACCAAATCACTTATCAACGGAGAACACTTTATGCACAAGTTCGAGAGTTACGTAGTACTGATCGAAGACAGACAAGCAGCAGGAATTGAGGAGCGGACAGAACAAACTAAGGTTGCACTATTCGAACTCCTGAAAGCCAATCACTTCGGAATCGATGACATCCTGCTGGACTTCCAATACGTTCCATACCTCGGGGTGATGAACTTCAAATGTACCGAACAAGTCGCTAACTTCTTACGCGCACAGACTACCTATGTCGAAGAATGCGTCAAAGTCGAGACACCGGAGCAGGCAATGCAAATCATCTACGGAGGCATGCAAATCGTCATCACCGATGCTGCCGATGTGCTGAATGTTTCGCCCACATACTTTGC
>SBAT01000045.1 GCA_005240105.1 Chloroflexota bacterium | reverse complement strand
GCACAAGGGCTTTCGCTTCAGAAGATGTTGACTGATCCGCTACATAAGCAAAACGTATTTTGCGTGCAACTTCTGCTCCTAATGTCACGCTATCCACAGTAATTGCATTTAGCTTCACGGTATTGCCGTCCAAGCCCGCCGCTTCAATTGTTTGTTCGACGCGTGTACTCGCCAATTGTTTTGCCACATGAAGCGGCAAATGGTTGAAAGTCGAACCTGTATCAACAAGGCACTGCACTTCGTATTTTCCATCAATAATAGCTTTTACTACAGGACCCTGACGCATAGCGAAGGGGACAGCTACTGAACCGGGCGCTAGTTGCACTGACCCTGCTTCATAAAAAGTTAGTGCCTTACTTCCATAATCAATGCCAACGGCAAAGCGGGAAAGTACATTATTCCCAAGAACTCCTGCCAACCGTCTGCCGATGCGTCTGGATTGTGGTGTCAAATCAAGAATTGAGACTGGAACATCTGTAAGTATTGCTGAACCAATTTCCAATTTGCGCACGCGAGATGTTGCCACCGACAGGTTGCCGGAAGCTCCGGTTACTGTCAGCTGTCCGACTTTCTGCAAGAGAAATTCCGCACCAATTTTGCGATCAACAATTGTCTGCCCCGAGCCGGTGTCAACCAGAAAATCCAATTCTTCGCCGCCATTGATCCTGACGGGAATTAGGATTTCCCCTCCGTAATAGTCAAAGTTAATTGTGACCGGCTGTGCAAGATGCACGATTTCCATTTGCTGCGGCGCTGTAAACAATTCGTCTTCCAGCTGCGAGTTGAAGGCAAACTCCTCAATATCCAGATCGAAGGCTAACTGCTTATTGATATGTTGTTTGCGGTGAAAGGGCACCACTGTTTCGCCGGCTGGCTTATACGAAAGAAGATTATCTTCAACTCTAGCGATAGTTCCTAATTCCGGGTCAACAGTATCGTACGCGATACCAGCAACCAGATAATTACTTTGATCAATCAGGAATGTGACCGGCGTAAAGCCTGATTTTTCAACTTCAATAGCAAAGACGGGCACCTGGTTGAAATAAGTCCTACCAATTAAACGAAAGTGGTAATCGGGATCTTGCCAATGTGAAAGCAACGACAATTGGTGATCAGCTTCTTCATGCAACAATTTCAGATCGCGCGCCGCTAATTCGCTTGTCTGACCGCCTTGTTGTCGCCAACCTTGTTTGCCGTCGTAGACAGTAATTGTTTCGGCATCCGCAAGACGCATCTCTATGCGCAGCTTTCTCCCTTTGGAATATTGCCGGAAAGAAAACATGTTGCTTGCGCCAGTTGCTGACTTTACTTGTTGTTTTCCGGCTAGCGCATAACCCGACTGCCATTGCTTCAGCTGTTCAGCCCCACCGTATGCTTTCAATATCTTGGGTACAATGGCATCAATTGAATCCGGCTCTTGCTGTGCTGATTCTACTGGCACTGGTGCTACAGGCGCGGGAACTTCATCAGCCGCAATGCAACTCAGACCGGGATACAGCTGCAAAGACAGCAAGGCACATAATGCCCCCTTTGTCATTTCGAGCGAAGCGCCACAGGCGCGCAGTCGAGAAATCTGCCGTAGGTATACGGCGAGGCTGGTCATGACTGCAGACTTAGGTTCGTTGCGGTAGATTTCTCCACTCCCTTCGGTCGGTCGAAATGACAAAATTGATTGGATCGGTCGAACAAATGCTTTGTAGGACAGAATGACAAAGGTGTCGTTACCTAACCAAAGCCGGTTCAACACAGTGCCCCTGTTGCGGAAGCACAATTTCCGGTTGCGTCTGCACCAGAGCGTGCAGTTTCAGCCACTGAGAAAGAAGGTCTTTTACTTGTGCCAAAGGAATCTGCGTAGCACCGTCTGACTTCGCCTTATCCGGATTTGGATGCACTTCCATAAACAATCCCTGGCATCCAGCCGCAATTGCCGCTTTTGTCAATGATGGAATGTATTGTCTCAGTCCGCCGGATGTAGCACCGCCAGCCGACGGCAACTGAACACTGTGTGTTGCATCAAATACAACCGGGCATCCTGATTCCTGAATCATCGGAATTGCGCGCATGTCCACAACCAGGTTGTTATAACCAAATGTGGTACCACGTTCGGTCACGAAAGAGTTCAGGTTACCAACCGATGTCACCTTCTCCACGCTTTTCAAAATATCCTTGGGAGCAACGAATTGTCCCTTCTTGATATTCACTGCTTTGCCGGTTTTGGCAGCAGCAATTACAAGATCAGTCTGGCGGCAAAGAAATGCCGGTATTTGAATAACATCCAGTACTTGCCCAGCCGGCTCACACTGAGCCACTTCGTGCACATCGCTCAAGATAGGCAATCCAAGTTGCTTCTTAATATCACCAAGGATCTTCAGTCCTTCTACAAGACCCGGTCCGCGGAATGAATCATTAGCGGTTCTATTAGCCTTATCAAAAGACGCCTTGAACACCAAGGGGAAGTTCAACTCGCGGGATAAGTCCTTCATAGCTGACGCGGTATTGAATACCGTCTCCCACGACTCAATTACACAAGGACCGGCAATTACCAAAAGTGGCTTGCCAGCTCCCAATTCAAAATCAGCGACTTTAACGATCACGAGAAATTCCTCCGTCAGCCACATCATTTTACAACTGGCTGCTCACCTCAAACGGCTCAAATCTTAATTAACAATCAGGTTAGCGCCGCCCGAGATGCTTAACAAGGCGATACACCGTATGTCCAGCTCGTTGAGATATCGGCATTACAAGTCCTTCTTTAATCGCTTGAGCCAACATCGGTCGCAAAGTGCGTATCTTCTTAAGTTGCCGAGTTCCGCCGGCCATTTCCGGCAGCGTCATGCCTAATGGGTTTTTCTCCAACAGCTTGACTACCTTGTTTTCCGCAGGCGCTTGAGCCGTCGTCTTTTTCTTGTCGGCAACCTTTATGTCTTCGTCTTCAGCATCAATGGACATTTCGTCCGCGCTCCCCATCAACCAGTTTGTCCTGAAGAATAGT
>SBAT01000236.1 GCA_005240105.1 Chloroflexota bacterium | reverse complement strand
GTTGTGGGAATCAGATTGATGATTTTTAGTGGTGCCAGTAACTCGACTGCATTGGATGCCGACGCAATTGCCGGATTGATTCCGGACTTGCAGACTCAAGCAGAACTGAATGAGTTTGAGCAAGCCAATATTGCCCTGGCTGAGCGCTGGGCATATAGAAGCAGAAAATTGAAGCAAAATCTTCTTTCTTCAGAGTCTTTGAGGCTGCTGCATCAGAGAATGTTCTATTTGACTTGGAAATGGTCCGGACGTTTTCGTATCACTGATACAAATATCGGAGTCAGTTGGTCGAAAATTCCAGAAGAACTAAAAAAACTCTGCGACGATGTTCGCTTTCAGATTGAAGGAACCATTTATCCCTTTGATGAACTAGCAACACGATTTCATCACCGCCTAGTTTCAATCCACCTATTTCCGAACGGCAACGGACGCCATGCTCGATTGGCTACAGATCTCTTGTTGGCTTTTAACAAGCAAGTTGCATTTAGCTGGGGTAGCGATATGCTAACAGACAATGGAACTATGAGGCAAAAATACATAACCGCGTTACAGACCGCTGATAAAGGAAATATTCGACCGCTATTGGAATTTGTAAGAAGCTAATCTCGAATCCGATGGAAGATTGATTACTTCTTTGCGCAGATTGTCCAATGCAATGCAAGAGCTGGTGCCAAGAGAATGAAAATGGCATAGAACTTGACGCAGAGGAAGAAATTCAGCATTGTCGTAGCAAGTCCATCGTTGCTGATGTGGAAAAGCTGGGTGGTTAATCCTGTCCAGGTGTCCCAGAAGGCAAATGTTACAACCTGCATTAGCCAGGTAAGGACAGCTGTGCAAACTAAGCTCCTGAAAAGGATGTTGCGTAATTGTCGGATTGAATCAGTATTCATAATGTGTCTCCATTGAGCAATCTGTTAGACGCTGTGCACCACAAAATGTTGCCGGAGCCTTATTGAAGGCTGGATAGGTGTCTTGTAGCCGGTTTGCCAATTCTATTTGCAAGGTCAATAAATGGCGTCTCATTGGTCTGCAGAAATCCTTCTCTGGGACGGTCCAAGTCAGCAACCATCAGGATGACAATTGACAGAGAGATAATGAGCGAGCCAGTAATAGTGTAACTCCGTGTTCTAACTACGCCGCACTGGTAACCAATGGCTGCCATGCCTAGAAAACTCATCAAATATAAGGTCATCCAGACGATTTCCGGAATGCGTGTATATTCAGCCGCTGTTCTTTCCGCTTGCAGCGACATTGTTTGATTTAACGAATCAACCAAAAGTGCCGGTAAATCTGAATCGAGATTTGATTTACCAACTTCCATTACCTTTGCCCAGATGAGGGTCGGTATAGTGTCTAATTCGGATACGTCGATACTAGACATTGGATTGTGAGCTAGCATTAGACGAACGTCCACATATTCGCGAACGAGATCCTGCACTGCCTTTTGCGTAGCTTCCGGTAAAAACTCGGAGCGCAAGTAAGTAGTTCTATACGCATTAGCTTCTTCAATTACTAAAGTTCGCCTGTCATTGAAACGTTCTGCAGCCAGACCAAAGGTAAATGCCAGCAGAAAGGCCAGCATGGCAAGTGTTGCCTGCACCATTGAACCAATTGAGTCCGGACATTGTTCCTTATTGCGGGCGCGCGTGCCCAATTGAAAGCCGCCTTCAAAGCCAATTACGATAATTAGAATGGTGAGAGTACATAGCAGCCATAGTGGAATTTGGTCGATCAGACTCATATGGTCCATATGTAAGATTGGCGCTCCCTATTTGTTTGTCTGCCGAACACCGGCAAGGATAAATTCTATCGCTTCGCTTATGTGTTGTTGAATCATATCTGGTTCTAAAAGATCAGCTGTAGGATGCCAAAGGTGTTTCATGTTTTCGCGGACTAGAAAGTAAAACGAACAAACACCAATTATATTCACGGTTGCGTGCACTGGGTCAAATTTGCGAAATTCTCCATTGGCTACTCCTCTTTGCAGGATAGCTACCAGAGGCGCATACAAGGTAGCGATGGCTATTTCTCGGTAATACTTGCCCTTGTTTTGGATGCTTTCATAAATGAACATGGAGCCCATGTGAGTGCTATCGGAAATTTCCTCTAAGAAGACTTGCACAAAGCTTCTTAAGGCAACCTCTGCTTTGGCGTTGTTAATGTCCATTCGTTGCATGGCACGAACGCGTTTGGCAAAAGTCCGTTCAAGTACCGCCCGGTAGAGTGTTTCCTTGTCTTCGAAGTAGTAGAAGAGCATGGCTTTGGTTACAGCCGTCTTTGCGGCAATTGCCTCTGTCCTGGCTCCTAATAGTCCAGCTTTGGCAAATTCCTGTTCTGCTGCATCCAGAATACGGTTGCGAGTAGCCTCCGGATCTCTGGTGGCTGTTGTCTTGCGAGGTTTGCTGGCTTGTGAGTCTGGCATTTGTATTCCTGTAGATTTAAGCTTAATTACCAACCGGTTAGTTAGGTATAGGGACTCAGTGGAAAGGCTCATTTGCTGCAAAGGCTTTCTAAGTATGCATTATAGGTGATTATCGGCTAACTTGACAAAGGTGAATGCCAGACTTATACTATTAACTAACCGGTTGGTTAATTCGGCTGAGAACGGAAGAAGAGGTGGGTTATGTCACCGGCAGAACTCAAATACATGAAAGAGCAAACGGCAGCCAAAGATGGCGCCTTTTGCCGTCTGTTGCCTCCATCTGAGCAATTGGAAAAGGCTGCAAAGTCTTCGCTCCCTGCATCTATCAAAGGGAAGTCCAGGCACATTGTCATTACCCTAATTACTTTGGTATCTCTTCTATTGTTGGTGGTCGGTTACAACGCCATCAATTACTTCCTATCTTATGAACAGACTGACGATGCTTACACGACAGGGCACCTGCATCAAATAAGTACGCGGGTTAACGGCACGGTTGAGAAGGTGTTGGTTGATGACAATGAACATGTCACAGCTGGTCAGACGCTAGTACTTTTAGATCCGCGCGATTTCGCGGTCCGTGTCAAACAGGCTCAAGCCTCACTGGCAACTGCTGAGCACCAAGCACAAGCCGCGCATAGTTCAATTGCACTGGCCAGCATTTCTGCCGGAGGCAAAACCACGGAAGCGCAAGGACAAATAGATAATGCCAAAGCTCTTCTTGGTAAATCACAGGAAGCGGTGGTGGCAGCCAGGGCAGCTATAAAGGAAGCAGAGGCGCAGTACTTGGCCAAAGCTGCTGAAGTTGTGCGAGCGGATGCTGACCACAATCGTTTTGTGCAATTAGCGGAACAGGGCGCTGTATCTCTTCACGATCGTGATGCTGCAGTACGTGATTTTCACGTAGCCAAAGCATCTCAGGATGCGGCTAAGGAGGCGGTGCGCCAAGCGAATAGTCGTCTGTCTGAAGCAGAACACACAGTTAGCAGTGCTCGGGCACAGGTAGTCCAATCAGGTGGACTCTTGCGGCAAGCGCAAGCCAGCCACGTGCAAACCAATGTCAATGAAAGTCAGTATCAAGTGGCACAATCGGCAATTGCTGAAGCTGATGCACAGCTGGCTGATGCGCAGTTGCAGTTGTCTTATACAAAAATTGTTTCTCCTGCCACTGGTCGTGTAGGAAGGAAGACGGTGGAAGCAGGTCAACGAGTCCAGCCAGGACAACAGCTAATGACTATCGTTTCAGATGACTTATGGTTGATTGCTAATTTCAAAGAAACCCAATTGGAACGCTTGCGTACAGGCGAGCCGGTAGAAATAAAAGTCGATTCATTCCCACACAAAAAATTTGTTGGTGTAGTGGATAGCTTGGCTCCAGGCTCAGGCGCTACGTTTGCTCTTTTGCCGCCGGATAATGCTACCGGTAATTTCACTAAGATTGTGCAGAGAGTACCTGTGAAAGTGCGCTTCAACAAAGAATCCATGCGTGGTTTCGAGAATCTGATTGTACCGGGAATGTCGGTTGTTGCTAGCGTCAAAGTACGATAGCGGAGCGTGGCATCATGAGTAAGCAAGATCATGTTCCAATAAAATCTTGGTTCGCAGTGCTAGGTGCGGCTCTTGGCGCCTTCATGGCTGTGCTGGATATTCAGATAGTCAATTCGTCATTGGCCAATATACAAGGTACTTTAGGCGCAACCTTAGATGAGGGTACCTGGATTGCCACTTCGTATTTGGTCGCCGAGGTGATAACTATTCCTCTAACTCCGTGGCTGTCACGGATCTTTTCCACACGGCTTTATGTGATAACCAATGCCTGCCTGTTTATATTTTTTTCGATGTGCTGTGCATGGGCGTGGGATTTAAATTCCATGATTATTTTCAGGGCGTTGCAGGGTTTCACTGGGGGCACATTGATTCCAATGGCCTTCCATATCATTTTGTCCAGCTTGCCTCCGAGCAAACAACCAACCGGAATGGCCATATTCTCAGTGACGGCAACATTTGCTCCATCTATTGGACCGGCAATTGGCGGTTGGCTAACTAACGCCTTCAGCTGGCAGTATATTTTCTATCTCAATCTGATACCAGGAGCTGTACTGGTTGCAATCTTGCTATGGGCTCTGCCGAAAGAACCCATACAATTCAATATGCTCAAACAAGGTGACTGGATAGGAATTGCCAGCATGGCCGTTGGTCTTGGGGCGCTAGAGATTGTTCTTGAAGAAGGCAATCGCAAAGATTGGTTCGGCTCAGAGTTAATAGTGCAACTGGCAGTAATCGCAGTTGTTGCTTTGACCACATTTATCGTCCATGAATTTCGCACCAAGCAACCGCTTGTTAATTTGAGGTTGCTTGGTAGACGTAATTTTGGCATTGGCAGCGTTGCTAATGTTGTCCTTGGTTTTGGACTGTATGGATCGGTCTATTTGCTGCCTGTGTATCTGACGCAAATTCAAAGTTATGATTCTCTGCAGATAGGACAAGTGCTTGTCTGGATGGGCTTGCCTCAGCTTTTGATTATTCCGTTGATACCGGGTTTAATGCGCCGAATTGACCCTCGACTATTGCTTGGTTCAGGTCTTTTGTTGTTTGCTGCAAGTTCGCTCATGAATGCATTCATGACACACGATCATGGCGGTCCACAGTTAATTGCTTCATTGCTTGTCAGAGCCATTGGGCAACCATTAATCATGGTTCCCTTATCTACTATTGCCACTGGTGGTATCGAGAAGGAGCAAGTTGGATCAGCTTCGGCGTTATTCAATATGATGCGTAATTTGGGTGGCTCCATCGGCATTGCTCTCATTTCTACCTTCCTAACTCAACGTGTGCATTTTCACTCTGCTCGATTGGGTGAATCAATTTCCCTTGCCGCTCCGATGGTACAAGAACGTCTCAACCAACTGACGCAGTTTTTCCTCTCGCGAGGGGCTGATTCCATTAGCGCCTATGAGCAAGCAGTAAAAATAATCGATGGTATCGTTCGTAAGGAGTCATTTGTTATGGCTTTCAACGAAGCATTCTTGATTATGGGTCTGACGATTGCCGTTTGCTTTGTGACAGTCTTTCTGCTGAAAAGACCTTATAAAGGCGCAAAAGCAGCAGTCAAATAAATCCAACTGCTTAATTGTCCAATTGGCAAGTGGTCCTCAGCGCTACTTTGTAGCACTTTTGAAATGACCACTAATTGAGGCATTCAATGCGTTTTCAACTTCTTTCAATCTCGCCAGAATTTCGGCAAATGTCGGCGGATCGCTATAAAACATCCCGGCTGCGACCATTGCAGCAAAAT
Organism: Chloroflexota bacterium; assembly: GCA_005240105.1. Taxonomy (GTDB): domain Bacteria; phylum Cyanobacteriota; class Vampirovibrionia; order Obscuribacterales; family Obscuribacteraceae; genus SBAT01. The sequence continues at coordinate 20,290 of SBAT01000236.1, read as the reverse complement.
CCTGTTCTAGTGCTTCCCTGAGTTCTTCTTCCGGCACCAGACGAAGTCCGCCTGCCAAACAAGCATCATAGTTTGCATAGCCGTAATAAAAGAATACTTTTTTGTGTTCAACGACGCTCCCCAAAACGACATGGGCTTCCGACGTTTGAAACGCGGCAAGGTCTTTTGATAACTTGAAGATGTCGTACCAGTGCCGTGACATTCTTTCTGCGGAAGCTCTAGCCGTTGGTCTATTTGTTTCGACGTGAATTAGCGTTGCCTTCTCCCAGTATGTGCGGGTAAGCGCCAGTACCGTCACTTTCGCTTCTGGAAATGAATAATCTGTTGCTACGCTTGCTATAAACGGACGGACAACAACCTTTTCGTTCGGCTCAGTTATATTCCGACCTCCAAACTCAATCAATACAGACGACGCCAGGTAATCTGATTTGTCCTCGGCTAGTACTGACGGATAGTGCACGTACAGCTTTTCGCCATTGTCGCTCAGCTCCACTCGGCAGTTCTTTGCACCAAACTGCTTGGTCAATATTTTTTCGAAGTACGGTTTGATCTTCTCGGCGGTGTAATTCAATACAGAGGCTTTTAGTTTTTCACTCATGCGATCGATAGCGCCACGAGTCTCATCACCAGTCAGAGTCTCACCGAAGCCCCGATAATCAATCGTTATATCAATGTCTTCAGAGAATCTATCGATTGCAGAGAAAACTTTTGATAATGATGTCCCGCCTTTGAACGCCATCGGCAGCGCATCCGGCATTTTGAACAGATGCTCCAGCGCCCAGCAAACCCAGATATCTTTTTCAATCAGAAAAGGCGGCATGTCCAGTACCGGAGCTCGCTGCCTCACCAGTGCACCCTTATCTTCATTTGAGAGAGAAAAATATGACTCAGGCATTCAGCTTCCCTCTCACGTAACGATGAAGTGCGTTCGCCATCCAGCTGGGCATCTGAGGTGCCACTGATTTCAACACTTCAAATTCCTCTTGTGACAAACGGGCACGAATGGCATCGAATACTTCGTTTGTTACCTGCTCTTTTCCCAGATACCACAGGGCAGATATGGACATACCTATTTTAGTGCCTGGATGCACAAGCTTGCGCGGACTGACATGCTGCAGACGAACTGGCGTCTTGCCAATATAGAACGTCCGTGTCCTTCCAGTTGTATAGAACACTGGACGAACAGGTACTTGAGTTGATAATCCGAATCGCCTAAGAGCTTCCGCTCCATGAACTTCTATTGGTTCGCCGTGCGCTTTTGCTAATGCTACTTCCAGCGGTTCAGGAGGAATGGCACCAAATTTCGATTGTCTCGGTCTGACAAAGACTCCTCTGGCAGCGCGTGCCAAAATTCCGGCATGCACCATTCGAGCCAAAGTCTTGTCCACAGTAGATCTTTCGGCAAGCGACAGAAAAACCGATGGCGTAAACGGCTGTCCTGGTGGCAGCTCCGCTATCTTTTGACGTATTAGCTCTGCTGAAGTCATGGCTTTTAATCCGTTTCCGATAAATGATGCAAGTATCGGACAAATGTCTTAAATAGTATAACACTTTTCGGACAGATTGCCAAGTCTATTGCTCCGCTGCTTGTCCTATAGACAGTAACAAACGTCTTTCTGCTCTTGCTCGGTGTCCTTTCCGCAATTGAAACTTCTCGACGAATGTGTCCAAGTTCCTGTAAGACACGTAAGTATGGTGTTATTTCACTGCTGTTCATACTCAATTTGGAGCAGATATCTTTCAAGGTGGTGTTTCCCTGAGCGATTGTTCTTAGAAGACTGCTATAAGTAGCAGTGTCCCTCAGTTCAGTTCTCAATAAAAAAGGCACTTCCGAGTTGAGGAAAGTCAACTTGGAATGAACAAGCCGGCTGTTCTAAAGTCAAATGGCTTGATGTGAATCAGGCATTAGCATAATCTCGTTTATCATAAACAGGATTATATTAAACGACCGTCCCATTTGGGGGAGACGGCCGCTCACTAACCGGTTAAGAATTTCGGGCTAATCCAAAAGAAGAGGCGCGAGGTGTTTGGGAGCGCTTGGGGCGTTGAAAGCACCCCTGCCTTTGGAATTTGTTAGCCAAGGAGCAGTTGGGAGTCTGTCCTTGGCTTAATTAGCCCGCATCTCCACAATAATATGGTCACTTCCAACAGTGCAATTGGAAAAGTAAAACCTAAGCGCTTGCTTCGTTTAGAGCCTTTATTGACTGATCGCCGAGCTTTAGTTGAGTCGCTTCAAATATGTCATGGAGCTGATTTAGATTCGTGGCGCTTACAATTGGTGCTGTGATGCTCGGACGGGCCATTACCCAGGCAAGGGCTACTTTGCCCGGCGTGGAACTTAAGTTGGCGGCTACTCTGTCCAGGACATCGAGGATTTTCCAGCCTCGTTCGTTCCAGTATTTTTCTACTCGGATTTTCCTAGCGCTTTTCTCAATACTTTCTTGGTCGCGGTACTTGCCGGCTAGAAATCCTGCAGCCAAGGAATAGAAACTAATTACGCCCAGTTCGTTTTCTACGCAGACCGATTCGAGTTCTCCTTCGTAGACGAAGCGATCATAGAGGTTATAGATCGGTTGCAAGCTCTGGAATTTTGGAAAGCCATGTTCTGTGCTTAATTTTAGAGCCAACCGGAGACGCTCCGGGCTGTAGTTGGATGCGCCTATGTAGCGAACTTTTCCATGTTTAACAAGCTCACCAAAGGCTTCTAATGTTTCATCCAGGGGTGTTTCGGGATCGTCTTTGTGTGATTGATAGAGATCAATGTAATCGATATTCAGGCGGTGCAACGAGTCTTCGACCGCTCTCATGATGTATGGTCTGGAGAGTCCCTCCTTATGCGGTCCCATTTCCATGCCCACTTTAGTGGCTATTATTACTTTGTCTCTATTGCCATTACGATTGAGCCATTTACCCAATATAGTTTCTGATTCGCCACCGACATTTCCAGGCGCAAATCTGGAGTAGTAATCAGCGGTGTCAATGAAATTGAAACCGGCATCGACCCAGGCATCGAGTAGTTTAAATGACATGGCTTCATTGGCTGTCCAGCCAAATACGTTGCCACCAAACATCAGTGGTGACACTTTAAGATCTGAATTTCCTAGTCTACGCATTTTCATAGGACAACTCCTGGTTGTTTTATTGCAAGTAAGTGGCGCGTAGGAAGCCAAAAATTTGATATGCGCTCCAGGCGACGACCATCACTACTCCAACAAAAACTGGACCGGAATTGTCAAGAAAATAATTGAGCCAGGAAAATGGGGCGCGGATTTTCTTCATGACTTCCGGCACCGTTGCCGATGTCAATTGTTGGGTGTAGAAGAGTGCTGCCGCCCACGCCAATGCATAGAGCCACCAATGCGAGCGGGCTTCGTCCATGAAGGTAAGTGCCGCTACAAGAGCTGCGGTGGAGAACAAGAACAACATGGAAGGTAATTATACTTTCCATGTTGTTCGGAGAAATTATGCAGTGGTAATTGAAGCGTACTAATCAAGACGGAACTTGAGTACGTTGCGGCAGATTCTTCGGCTAGCGCCTCAGAATGACAAAAAGGAGGGGACTCACAATGACAAAAAAGTTGTTCTACATGCCGGCGTCATCGGCGGGCATGCCGGTGGGGATGCTTACGGTGTAGGTCCAGGTGGCGTTTGACTTGGAATCGGTCATGGTCAAGGTGGGAATTTTCGCCTTTTGCATGAAATCCTTGATCGGGTCAATTATTCCGCGACGCTGTTGTGGATCGGAAAGTCTTGTGGCGATTAGGAGTTCAACATTTTGATCGGCATTTTTGTCAATTTCTTCGCCATTGGAAGTCCATTTGAAATCGCCCGTGGCACCAACTGCTGTCAGTCCTTCTGTAATTTTAGTTTCGATGATTTGACGTGCTTCTGAATAAGTCATTTTTTCCATCGGATCTTCTTGTACTTGTCCGCGGTTCATAACTTGACCTATCCAACTAAATTGGATGGCGATTAAAAAGACTACGCCTACGGCCAATGCCGTGACAATAATCGGTGCCAAGTTGACTGACGGTTCCTTCTGGATATCAAAAAAACTTGATTTACCTTTGCGTACGTATTGAGGTGTACCGCAAGATGGACATTTCTCTTCATGTCCATGCAATGGGACTCGACATGTTGGGCAATCGTGCATAGTAAGGTATCTCTTTCTAGGTTTTAAATATCGAACCTATATTTCCTGTACCACTTTAGCACAATCAGGCATTTACGGTAGCCCGCATCGCCTTGACGAAACGCTGGGTAATCAGCTGTGGCCTGGTAATTGCCGATCCGACGACACAGGAAAAGGCTCCCAGGGCAAAGGCTTCTGCCACTTCACTGGGATACCAGACGCGTCCTTCTAATACGACAGGTTTATCAGTAAGCCGGACAAAGGCCTCCAGCAATTTCAAGTCGGGACCGGTTGTTTCAGGCGGTACTTTGGTCTCTTGGGTATAGCCGGATAAAGTAGTGGAAATGACGTCGGCACCGGCTTGGGCAGCTGTTAATCCGTCAGCTAAAGTAGAGCAGTCGGCCCAGACTGGTTTATTCAGCTCTTTGTGAATGCGTTCAATAAGCTGGGCAACAGTGACACCACCCGGCCTTTGGCGGTCGGTTGCGTCAATAGCGATAATATCGGCACCGGCTAAGGAAATCTCAATACAATCTTCAAAAGTTGGTGTTATGTATACGTGCTTGATCCAGTCTTTCTCCGGAACTGACTTGGATTTAGTAAGTCCAACTATTGGCACGATAGTATTTTGGCGAATGTGGGCAATATTGTCCGCTCCTTCTAGCCGCAATCCGGCTGCCCCACCATTAAGAGCTGAAAGTGCTAATGCCAATATGTGATCCGGATGACAGAGTGGCTCTCCATCACTTGCCTGGCAGGAGACTACCAGCCCGCCTTTGAGTAACTGTAATTTTTCAAGTTCTTTGCTCATGTCTTTGGTCATTTGGCAGATCCATTTGTATTTTTGAGTGTGTAAGTAATTACGAAATCGGTGGCAGATTTAAGCAGATGAATTTTGGTTGAGTTAGCTCGTGTATTGCGTAGCGAACTCCCTCCAGTCCAATGCCTGATTCCTTGCGTCCGCCATAAGGCATGTGATCGGCGCGGAAGGTGGACGGATCATTGATGATTACGCCGCCGGCATCTATTTGTCTGGCTGCTTTGAAGGCAATTTCAAGATCCTTTGTGAAAATTGCCGATTGCAGACCGTAGCGAGAATCATTTACAGCAGCTATAGCTTCGTCTATGCCGGTATATTTCATGACGGTAACGACCGGTCCGAAAATTTCCTGGCACACTACATTCATTTCTGATGTGGTATCAGAAAGTACGGTTGGTTCCATGAGGTTTTTAGCAATTATCTTGCCGCCGGCTAAAATTTTAGCGCCGGACTTTTCCGCTTGCTTTACCCATTCAACGGTTTTGACTGCACTTGGTTCATCAATCACTGGACCGACATCTGTTGCTTCATCCAGCGGGTCGCCAACTTTTAAGGCTTTCACGGCTGCTGCAAAGTCTTTCAGGAATTGTTCATAGACCTTTTCTTGAACATAAACACGTTGCACGGAAATACAGCTTTGTCCGGCATTGGAGTAACCGCCACGGCAAATTGCTTTTACTGCAGCATCAAGATCTGCATCATCATGGACAATTACGCCGGCGTTGCCGCCAAGTTCCAAAACAATTCTTACTCCTGGAGCAATTTGCTTGCGTAAGTCCCAGCCTACTTGCGCGCTGCCTGTAAATGTAAGCATGGCGATGCGTGGATCGGTAACTAATGCAGTTCCTTTCGAACCACGGCAAGGAATAATTTGCAGAGCATCTTCCGGAAGTCCTGCTTCGATAAGCAAAGCTCGTAACTTCAAACTTGATATTGGTGTTTGTGAAGATGGTTTTAAAACCACAGCATTTCCGGCCGCTATTGCCGGAGCTACTTTGTGAGCGACTAGATTAAGTGGGAAATTAAATGGGGTGATGGCGCCAATGATGCCCAGAGGCTCTCTCAAAACCATAGCCAGGCGGCCTTCATTGCCCGGGCTTCTATCCATAGGAATTTGTTCACCATCAAGGTGCATGGCTAACTCGGCAGCCACTGCAAATGTGCCGGCAGCTCGTTGCACTTCGATTCGGGCATCCTTCATCGGCTTACCGCCCTCAAGAGAAATTGTGCGCGCCAAATCGTCAGCATTTGCCAGGATAAGTTGAGATGTCTTAGCCAGTATTTCGGAGCGCTTATAAGCAGGCATCAAGCGCATGGTCTTTGTGAAACACTCTTTGGCTAACCCTATCGCTTTATCGATAGCCTTTTCATTGGCTTGTCCTATGGCGGCTATAACTTCATGGTTAAACGGACTCTTGACTTCCAAGAATTCATCTGTGGAAACGCCCTTGACGCCAAGTGGATATCGTACGATTTCTTTCAACATCGCCCTGCCCTGTTAGTACCTGGGCTAATTATAACTTCTAATTCAAATTAGAGTAATTTCCTCTTGTAAACCAATACTTTTTGCAGTGGTAAACTTATATGCGCATTGACAAGCAGTTCCAGTAAATCTGTTGACCAATAAATTTGTTGAATAGAACTAAAACTACTAACAAAGACCAAGTGGGTCGGTTGGCATTTGTCCAGGCCGGGCTTGCACTTGCTTTGCTTCTAAATAGCTTTGCCGGCTACGGAAGTTTTGCCGCCACAACAAATTTCGAAGTCTATCAAGAACGACCGGATACGCGCACTCGTTTGAAAGAAGTAGAACAGCGCAGAAGAGAATTGCAGCTTCGAAAAGAACAAGTACTTCGTAAAGAATTACAGGCTGTGAAAAAGCTGCGCGAAATCAAAAGAGAGCTCAACGCGAAAAATGGAGCGTTGAAGGAAAACCAATCTCAGCTGGTAGAAACAAAACATAAAATCAATGAGACTGAACATAAGATTGTCAGAACACAGTCAACAGAAGTGCAATTGTCTCAACAAGCAGCGCAAAGGTTGCGCGAGGTCTATGAAGGACATCGCTTGAGTCTTCTGGAAATGTTTTTCCAGGTGACGTCATTACAGTCATTGCTTGATCTTTTCTATTACCAGGAGCGGATTGCTGAAGCTGACAAGAAACTTCTAGATGAGTTAAAGGAAAAGGCCCAAGCTCTGGCGGCTAGGAAAGACCGTCTTGGACTACAGCAAAATAAATTGGGCGAGATAATTACCGATATCGCCAAGCAAGCTTCCGAAATTGCCAAAAGAAAATCTGCCCAAGAACAAATTGCCGATCGTTTGAGAACGCAACGGGCGTTCTATGAACATGCAGAATCTCAGTTAGCCATTGAGTCGCAGCAATTGGAAAGACAAATTGTTGACCTTGAATCAAGCAGGCGTGGCTCGAAGGACATGGCCGTTGGCTCCGGCACAATGAGTATGCCAATCAATGCACCAATTACATCACCATTTGGTATGCGTGGTCATCCTATCTTTGGTGGCAGGAGATTCCATAGCGGCATTGATTTGGCCGGTCGCAACCATACGCCAATTAAGGCGTCTGACAGTGGTTGTGTTCTTAAAACCGGTTGGTATGGTGGTTATGGAAAGGTCGTAATCATTAGTCACGGTAATAGTCGGTCAACTCTTTATGCGCACATGGCCCAAACAGCTGTATCGCCCGGACAAAATGTCAAAAAGGGTGAGGTAATTGGTTACGAAGGTTCAACCGGCTTCTCGACAGGCCCGCACGTGCACTTTGAAGTGCGTATTGACGGTAAACCAAAGAATCCGCTCAACTACGTTCGTTAGATTGATATCCAGAAATAATTAGTCTACATCAAGACAAATCAATGCCCAGGGCTTTTCTTGAGCGCGCGTCATGATTAGAGTTGCCGTGCGGGAACCGGTCAATTTCAAACTTCTGTGAAACTGATCGACATCGCCTGCTAGTCCGCGACGGCGTATGTCGACGACACCGATATCATGTTCTTTCAATTTGTGTGGAAGTTGCTTTTGGTTCCAGGGTAGTGAATCAATTACTTTTAGCGTGCGTCCAAAAGGTGAGCTCATGGGTGCATCAGAAGAAAGGAAAGCTATTTTTTCATCGATTTTCCAAGCGTCTAACTGTCGCGCCAACTCTTCGACCAGTCCGGCCCGGGTCACTGACGGATTGGGATCTAGAATGAATTGACCGGGCATTTGCACGTTGACAGGTGGTCCAGGTTTTTCTGTCATGGTATGACCGGTCGGCAGGATAGTCGCCCGCCTTTTTGCATTTGACAGTGATGGCGACCAGGCAACTGCTTCCTTTAGGTCTTTGCCGATGGCGATGAATTCTAGTTCCCAACCGGATGGAAAAGTTTCGTGATCAATTCCAGGCGCCGCTTTTATGGCAAGATTTTTGACTTGCCTAAGAAGATCAGTGCACCATTCAACAGACGGCTCACTATCACCTGTTTTCAGACGACCTTCTGTGGTACGTCTTGCCGGATCAATAAATACGCCTTCAATTGTTTGTAAGTCGACATCTCTAACATCGGATTCGATGCAGCTAATATTGTCAACTACGCTATAGACTTTTGCGTTAGCCTTGGCCATTTCCAGATGTAACGGGTCTTTATCCACTGCTAGTACGGATTTGCTATTTGCCAATTGAATGAGGTCGCCGCCTATCCCACAGCAGAAATCGGCCATTTGCGCGATGTTAGTAAAACGCTTGGCTCGATACTGAGCAATTACTTCCGATGAAGATTGCTCCAGTCCGGACTTAGTAAAAAACATCTCCATCGCGCGAGAGAATTTTACTGTTGCCTTAAGACGAAGCTGGTGCTGCGTTATTGCATCGAGGACTAATTGCACCGGATATTCTTTGCGCAATTGCGTGCTTATCTTCAGTTCGTTATTAGGAGTCAGGTCTTCTTGAGCTAAACGGGCGAGCAATTCTTGCCCTTGCTGAGACAAGAGCAAATGGAAGCGCGTAATAGCATCAGTGGTATCGGTCATAGTACCCATTGTACGGGCGCATTGCATGCGCCCGCCGTTGACCTGTGGAAATTATGCTATACGCGAGGCTTTTTGCTTTAGTTCTTTAACGAGATCTTCTTGTCCTAAGAGATATCCGCGGCGGGCTTGATCATCTGCATAGGCAATTATTGATTCGGTGACACTGTTGAGCATACTAATTGGAACGAACTCACTAATTTGATTGAGGATTTGGTCGACGTGCTGCCATTCATCCGTTTGTAGCGGAATCGCATCGTCAAGCCTGGCAATGATTGTGTAATTGCGGAGTTTGTCCGCCTTTACGTTGTAGCCCTTGTCCATTTTATTGACGCCTCTAAACCCATCCCCTCTGGTTATTCCCGGGTTTCGGCAGGCTAATCGTATTTGCAAGATGCCAAGCTGGAGGATTTAGCTTTTATTTTTTCGCTTGTAGTAGTCAACAACAAAGCGTTCGGCGGCTTCTATTCCTACTACTTCGTTTACGCACTGAGCCTCGTAAAGCGCTTCCAAAATCTCTCCCACCACTGGTCCAGGACTGATATCAAGTAGCTTCATCACTTTCTGACCATCAAGCAAACACGGTGTTGATTCCTGCTTACTTATAAAGACGGGAAATCCGTTAAAAAGTTCAATCAAACTCTTTTCAAGAGCCTCTTTATTAGCACCTTCTAATCCAGGACCGCAGGTTGCGCCCAAATCACCAAATGCCAAGAGCATAAGTTCTGGAACGTCTTGCCCGCACTTTCTATAGAATCGGTTGACCGCCTTTTCAGTTGGCGGTCCCTGGTGAAATAAATGCCCCGGACGTAAATGCCAGGCAACTAGTTTGACTATAAACTTGGAAAGAGCCGTCGACCATTTGAGACGTCGAGAAATGTCTTCACACATATCGGCGCCGACTTTGTCGTGTCCATAAAACGTATGGCGCCCTTCATCAGTGATAACCCAGGTTTTTGGTTTGCCGATATCGTGCAAGAGACAGGCAAGTTTAGTCGCAGCAAGCCTACTTACTCCTGATGCAATTTCTTTGTCTAAGCTCGTTGTTACCCAATGAGGAACGCGCTTAGTCCATAACTCCGCTTGTCTGACTACCTCTAGGGAATGATCCCAGAGCCCCAGATGGTGATAAGCATTTGTTGTCACTTGCCGCGTTGGTGTCAGTTCTGGAAATAGCACTTCTAAAATTCCAGCTTCACCCATCATGATTAAGGTAGACGTTGCATCTTCTGCTTCTAAAATCTTGAATAGTTCATAGTTGATACGTTCTGCAGCAGGCTCGGCAAGATATTTTGCATTTTTTTTGATTAGATCAAATGTGCGGCCATCAATTACGCAACCGGTTGCTGCTTGAAAGCGAAAGGCTCTAAGTAAGCGCAAGGGATCATCTAAAAGATTATTTTCGGAAATTGCCTGGACGATTTTGTTTTTGAGGTGATCCATTCCCCCGACCAGATCAATTATTTTGTCTGGATCTTGTGCATCCCAGGCGAGCGCATTGATTGTAAAATCACGCCGCATAATATCTGTCTTTATGCTCTCGCCGACAATGGCTGCTAGATCAACAACCTTGCCATTATCAAAAACTATGCGTGCTGTATCCAGGGTTTCATCAAGCAAGACAAAGTGTCCATTCAGTTTATCTGCCAGCACCTTGGCGAATTGAATAGCCGAGTCACCCTGAAAGGCAAAATCAATGTCATTGGGCAAATTGTCTTTTGCAGCCTTGCCGGAAAATATATCCCGCAAATAGCCACCAACCAAATACAGCTTGACGCCATGATTAGAGGCTGCGTCCAGTACAAGCCTTATTGTGGCATTCTCGTTTGGATGTAAACCTGCAGGAAACACTTAGTGTAGGCTTTCGCTTTGAATTTTTTCCATCTCGGCAGCGGAAATTTTGAAGTGTCCAAGTCCGTAAACTATTCCACCGACCAAGCTGCTTAGAGTTATAAGACCAAACCAGATAATTGCATAGGTGACCGCATGGGTCTTGTCAACACCCATGAGCATCAAGAAGTAAGTGTAAGACCATTCACGAATGCCTATGCCGTTGAATGTAGGAGTAATAAAACCAAGCACGGCTACCGACGGATAGAAGACAAAGTAATACCACAAGGGCACTTGAGTAAGACCCAGTGCCAGACCAACAGCTACGTGGCACAGAACAATGACGACTTGCAAAATAATTGAGCAGGCAAATGAAACAAAGACGAGATTTTTATTGCGCCAATATACTGATGCCACAGACTCGTTAAGCTGGCGACTAACCCAATTGTCTTTGCCCAAAATAAGTGAAGCTAAGCGAGGCACAAAAGGAAGTAATCCGAATACTAGAATTGTTCCGGCAAAAATTGGCCAACGAAGTTGCCAGGGCAAGCCTTCGCCTCCAGGACCAAAGAGTAATCCGGCTGATGCCATTAGGAAGAGCACGGAAATGCCGGCAGCACGGTCCGCAACCACGGAGTAAAAAGCATTGACGTACTTGCCTGTTCCCTTCGACAGGTAGTAACAACGACTAACGTCGCCGCCAACCGTTGAGGGCAAAAAGAGATTGAAGAACAGACCGACGTAGCAGTATTGGGTTAGCTGCAAAAGCGATTTTTTCAGCCCGACGGCACTAGCTAGGAGCTGCCAACGGTAGGCGTTGAGGAAGACGGACAAAAGGAAGGTAACCAACGCGCCAATTAAGTAAACCTGGTTGGCTTGCGTAGCTGCCTGCCAGGCTTCACTAAGGTCAACTTTGCCAAAGATGAACAGCGAGGCGAACAACACGACGCTTATGGCAATTTTTAGGCGAAACCTGACCTCTTTAGTCATTAGCTTGGCAACATGGGGGTTCTGGGTTAATGCCTCAATATGCTTGGGATGAGCGTGAGAAACTGGCGTTTCCAACTCAGATTTTGTGGATCTTGTCAGTTCTTCAGTAATCATGCCCTACTTGGCTCCCAGAACATTTTTACCAGACGTATTCTAAGCGAAATCTCAGATCAAGAGTCGACTGGCAAGCTATAGAGGTTACTTATTAAGTTACAAAAAATTGCAAGCAAAAGACAAGGCTATAAAGTTCACTATTAAATGCAGGTTGTCTTCCGGGGATTAGTTAAGCAGTAGTGGCGAAAAACTGTAGAATTAAATAAACTGAAGATTGGTAGATCTATTTAGCCGGTAAAGATAACTTAGCGAGACTACGGTTTAATCGAGGAGTCGGAATTGCGTACGAATAGGCCCGTAAACAAGGTAATTTTTAGCATATCAGCTAGTTTAGCGGTCCTTCTGGCATCTTGGCTGGGAACATTTCTCATAAACCCGGCATTTGCCGAGCCGAAAACTCCCGCAACATTTATTCAGACAGATAAGATTTCCGTCCCCCCGCCGGTCCTTTACAGGCAGGCATGGAAACTTATCAAAGACTCGTATTACGACCAGAAGTTTGCCGGTCAGGACTGGGCCAGATGGGAACATCATTACGACGGCAAGCTGAAATCGGGCGATGATGCCTGCAAAGCTATTGAAACGATGCTTGCCAGCCTGGGTGACCCTTATACGCGGTTTTTAAATCGTGATGCTTTTGATGAAGAAAAGTCCCAGATAGAAGCACACTTATTCGGAGTGGGCATGCAGCTCGGCATGAATAAAGAGCAAAGAGTTGTGGTCATCGCCCCAATTGAGGGAACTCCAGCTTATAACGCCAATATTATGCCCGGCGATGAGATTACCGAAGTGGATAATAAGCCTGTTAAGGGACAATCGCTTGATCAGGTCGTTAAGCAAATCCGCGGACCAATTAACACTAAGGTGATCATCAGTATTGCTCGCGGTACTGAAAAGAAGAAAATCACTTTGACCAGAGCAGAGATTCCAATTAAGGCAGTAGCGAATGCCACTGTTATGCCTGGAGGCATTGGTTATATTCGCCTGGACACCTTTATCTCCTCCAAGGCAAATGAGGAAATGCGCGAGTCAATAAAGAGATTGGCCGGACAAAATATCAAGGGATTTGTTCTTGATTTGAGAAATAATCCTGGTGGGTTATTGTCTAATGCCATTGATATCGCCAACATGTTTATCGATACAGGCGTGATAGTCTCCACTATTGATGCGGACGGTTATAAGACTTCGCAGATGGCAAATGCGACTACGGTCAGCAAGTTGCCGTTGGTTGTTCTAATTAATCCAGGCTCCGCTTCAGCAAGTGAAATCTTGAGCGGCGCTTTGCGTGATAATGGACGCGCCAAGCTTGTTGGACAGAAATCATTTGGTAAGGGATTGGTCCAAGCTATCAACAGACTTGATGATGGCTCCGGCATCAATGTAACTATTGCCCGCTACCTGACGCCTAATGATACGGACATCAACAAGCTCGGCATTGTGCCCGATTTTGAGATTACCTTGAAAGAAGATGATTACAAACAGGGCAAAGGTCCCTGGTGGATTGATCCAACCTTCAGCAATTTCAAGCGCGCTCCGACAGATGGCAAAGACGTCCAGTTGCTCAAGGCCGTAGAAGTGCTTAACAAGGAAATAGTTGCTAATTCACCGGCAACCATTCTTAAGTCTTCGTCGCCGGCTACGTATAAGAATTAAGAAATTCCATTTAGCAATCAACGCCGACGATAGCCCGGCCGTGATGCTTGATTTGTGTCGTCTGAGTAATTGTGGTGGCGCGTTCTGTCAGCCAATCAGGCGCAATGCGCCCTGTAAGAATTAGCATTGTTGGATCTTTGCGTAGATCAAGAACTTCCTTTAATTCATCCCAGCTGATTAGTCCAACGCGACCAATATCTAGAAGCTCGTCGCAGACGACAATGTCATCACCGCGCAAAAGAGCTTCTTTGACGAAATTGAGACCTTGCCTGGCAGCGTCGGTGTCCTCAGGTAATATCCCGTTAGGCGAACTGTACAAACGGAAGCTGCCCTTAGGACCAGTGCCTATGCGATTAACGCCAGTGTAATTGACTGACAATTTGCCAAATCCATTTGAGGCAGCTGCCAGATAGCGCAGAGTTTTCCCTTCACTGGAATTCTCTTCAAGCTTGTCGAAAAAAACTATGGACACATTTTTGTGCGCAGCAACGGCGCGTAAAATGACACCAAAAGTGGCTGTTGTCTTACCGCATCCTTGTCCTAAATAAAGACGGACGCGTTCTATATTTTCCGGCAGATCGACAGTCGATGTCATGAGTCGCCACACGTATTACACGTGAATATCATAACCAATTTGTTTGGGTTATGACTTCAGGGGAATCGGGCTACCTTGACTATCAACAGAAACAAAAGTTAAGTCAGCTTTAGTGACGTGGATAATTTCGCCTTTGCGATCAACTTCAACGTCGATGTGAACGCGGACGGACGTGGTTCCCACTTTCACCGTCGAAGAATAGAAACTTACCAGTTCGCCAACCCTGACAGGGTGCTTGAAAACAACACCATCCATGGCTACGGTGACAATACGATGTTGCGTGTGCTTGCCGGCTTCAACCGCGCCGGCTAAGTCGATATAGCTCATGATGATGCCGCCAAAGATGGTGCCGGCACCATTCGTGTCACGCGGTAAAAGCATGACACGAATGGCTGGCTGGCGATTGTCCTTAGGAAACTCGGTCGAGTTCAAAGTTCAGGTCCTAATTAGTTGAGTCCGGACCGCCGGGGTGCTTGCGGGCCATGGCAAAACGCTTGTTGCAAATATCCCAATCGATATTGGCTACGAATGCGTCTAGATATTTTGCTCTGTCAATGCCGTAATCGATCATGTACGCATGTTCATATACGTCAAGCACTACGACCGGTATCACATTGGCCGGCACCCACATATTGTGCATATCTAGTCCATACGCATGCAATTGTCCATCGCGAGTGTTGTAGCCGACGATTACCCAACCGCGCATAGATTTACCGGCAGCCTTGAAGTAGTCCATGAATTTGCCGGTTGAGCCCCAGCCATCTTCAATTGCTGATTTCAAATCGCCTGTTGGTTCGCCGCCTGATCCGCCCAAGTTGCTGAAATAGAACTCGTGGTAGATAACACCGTTTAAGGCAAAGCTTTGTTCAACAAGCAATTCGCGTAGTGGCGAATAGGTGGCATTGGCACTTGTAATATCGACATCTTTTAGTTTCGACTGTATCTCATTGGCCTTGCCGACATAGCCTTTGTATAGCTTTAAGTGCTGTTCAATCTGATTGCTGGACATACCGGTTAGCTTCTTTGTCGTCAGGCTGCTGAAGTCTTTGGCTACGTAAGGATCACCTGATTTACCTGCAACAAGAGGAGTTGTAGCGGAAATTGCCGGGTCGGCTTGTGCCGGCAAAGCCGCGACCAGGCTGCCTGCTGCCATTGCGCCCATCAAGAGCACTTCACGACGGGTAATCACTTCTTTGTCAGTCACTTCATAGTTTCCAATAATCTCGTTATTCTGAGATGTCATTTCCTTCTCCTCCATAAACTCAAGGCTGCTGAGCGATCTAATTGCATAAGCATAGAAAAGCTGTAGTTTTTTTCATTAAAAGCGAGAGGCCAAGACCATCTCGCTAAGTAATGTTTTACGAACAGTATTGAAGATTTTAAGGCGTAGTGGCAGCTTTAATAGCCTCCAAGAACTTATTATTCTCAGGATAGCTTTTGTTACAGAAAGCTGCCCGCGACCGAAGTACCCTTTTTGAGCAAAACAGGAAAAGCAATGATGTCTGCAACCAAAGTTCCCAACCAGTCCAAGCCGGATACACAGTCCGAAAACAAAACATCGGTTAGACCATCGGCAAGCAACAGCTTGACCTTGCGTCTAAAAATCAAAAACGTTCCTGGCATGCTTGGACGTGTCACCTCTCTTATTGGGGACCAGGGTGGTGACATTGGCGCTATAGATATTGCTGGATTTGAAAAAGACAGTATTATTCGCGATATCACTGTTTCTGTCCGCGACCCGAACCATGGCGACGATCTGGTCAAGCAATTAGAGGCCCTTGACGGCATTTCAGTTGTGCACATTTCCGACAGAACATTTTTGATGCACCTTGGTGGCAAAATTCGTGTCACCAACAAAGTACCGTTAGCCACGCGCGATGATTTGTCGATGGCTTACACGCCTGGCGTGGCTCGAGTTTGCATGGCCATTCACAAAGAGCCGGAGAATGTCTACAAGTTGACCATTAAGCGCAATACGGTGGCAGTAGTTACCGATGGTACAGCTGTTCTCGGTTTAGGTAATATTGGACCGGAAGCCGGACTGCCTGTTATGGAAGGCAAGGCTATGCTTTTCAAGGAATTCGGTAAAGTAGATGCTTTCCCAATTTGTTTAGCTACGCAAGACACAGAAGAAATAATCAAAGCAGTTAAGTACATTGCTCCTGTGTTTGGTGGCATTAACCTGGAAGACATTTCTGCTCCACGTTGTTTTGAAATTGAAGAGCGTTTAAAGAAAGAACTAGACATACCTGTTTTCCATGATGATCAACATGGAACTGCAGTCGTTGTTCTGGCAGCCGTAATTAACGCCTTGAAGATTGTCAAAAAAGAGATGACCAGCTTGAAGGTTGTTGTCTCTGGTGTTGGTGCCGCCGGCGTTGCCTGTTCGAAAATATTGATGTCTGCTGGTGTCAAAAACATCATTGGTTTTGACAGATCTGGTGCAATCTACAAAGGTCGCACCGACAATATGAATTACATGAAGGACTGGTTTGCAGATAATACAAACCCAACCGGTCTCAAGGGCTCCATTGAAGAAGCTCTTGTTGGAGCTGATTTGTATCTCGGATTATCTGGTCCTGGAACAATTGAAGCTAAATGGTTGGCTAAGATGGCCCGTGATCCAATTGTTTTTGCCATGGCTAACCCAGTTCCTGAAGTAATGCCGGAAGAAGCTGCTCCATATGTTCGTATTATGGCTACGGGGCGGTCTGATTATCCGAACCAGATTAACAATGTTCTCTGCTTCCCCGGAATTTTCCGCGGAGCGTTGGATTGTCAGGCCAGCGACATTAATGAAGAGATGAAACTGGCTGCAGCACATGCCATAGCCAATGTTATTGCCCCAAATGAACTCAACGAGGACTATATCGTCCCTGGCGTGTTTAATCCGAAGGTTGCTGAATCCGTAGCCGAGGCTGTAGCCTTAGCGGCCATTAAGACAGGCGTAGCCAGGAAAACCAAGCGCAGTCATGCTGACGAGGATTTCTAAGCATCCTTGACCGTTATCAAGAAGTCGACTAAGGTAGAGGTTAGGGGATTCCTCACTACCTTAGGTGCATTGCGATGGTCAAATGGATGGAAAAGATTCGCAGAAAGCGCGAAGAAGAAAGGCAGCAGAGAGAAGTTCTGGAGAAAGAAGAACGTAAAAAGATTCAGGATAGAGAGCGACGTCTAAAAAAGGACAATGACATGCGTCGTGACTATGCCGAGCGCCTGCGTAAGGAAATAGCTGAAGAGAAACGTAAAAAAGAATTCGCGGAACTTGAAGAATTAGACAAGCGCAGGCAGGCAGAAGAATCGGAGCGCGTTGTCTCTAAATACTATGAATCGCTGCCGGCAGATGTGCAGTCTGATATAGATCATATGGCGGAAGATGAGTTATTCGACTTTTCAAAATTGGAAAAGCTAAACAAGCAACCGCCGGAAGACCAACAACCTTCTACTTAAATTCAGTCCGTTGCTGTAGTGTCGGCCAACGGTTCTTCTGCGGGTTTATTATATTCACCTGGCAATAAATCAGGCTCCGATGATCGCTGACCCTTGTTGCGGCGCTGCCTGTGGCGGTTGAGGACTTCAGCAAAGAAAAGGGCCATGGCAATTACTGCTCCACCAAGAGCCAGTAAATAAAGTTCTTGGTTTACTAAATGAGCAGCAACCAGTCCAAGCAGTCCGGACATACCGTAGATCAAGTAAGCCGTCATCTTTTGAGAGAGTCCTGCCTGTAGCAGGCGATGATGAATGTGTTCGGCATCTGGTGAAAAGATTGATTTGCCTTTCGAAAGCCTGCGGACCACTGCCCATGAAGTATCGAGCAATGGGAAAAACAGAATAAGCCAAACAATGATAAAGGTCGGCACGATAAGTGTGACTGCCGTAGTCCCTTTGAGAACGCCTGTAATTGAGACTGCTCCAAGAATAAAACCTGCTAGATATGCTCCTGAATCGCCTAGGAAAATATGCGCAGGGTTGAAATTCCAGCGTAAGAAACCAAGCAAGGCGCCGGAAAGTACTGCGGCAATTAGTGCAGCATATGGTTGATCTATGTTCACAGCAAGAGCAACTGCCCACATGGTAAGAGCAGAAATGAGCGATACGCCAGCGGCTAATCCGTCCATGCCATCGATTAAGTTAACTGCATTGGCTATGGCTACCAGCCAGAAAACAGTTAAAGGTAAGCTCCACATGCCAAGTTCAATTGGGACGCCGCCGTGTAAATGGAAGATTCCTAGATCAAAATCAAAGGTAGTCGGTATGGGAATTGACTTGATACGTACGCCAAGTGAATAAGCAGCGCATGCCGCTAATACTTGGACGGATAGCTTGACTTTAGCTGGAATTGATTCCAGATCATCTAATAAACCTAGGACAAAGATTATTGTGCCGCCGACGGCAATTCCGGCCAGTCCGCCCTGTTTCGGGAATCTGCCGCAAATGGCAACGAGCATTGTGAAAGTAACGAAAATACTTATATAGATTGCCACGCCACCAAGTCGAGGCACGGGTATTTTGTGAATTCTTCTTTCTTCACCAGGCTTGTCCATTAAGCCAAGGCGCATGGCCCGTGCACGAATCTCCGGCGTAAGCCACCAGCTCAGGGAAAGTGCAATAAGAAAACCAGAAATTTGTGTTTGGTTCAGGCTTTCATGGGCGCCATAAAAAATCCAGGCAATACCAACTGCAAATAATAGAAACTGGCAGAAGCGGATCGCCATACTAGTTGTTGTTTGTCCTCATCTCGTTGACTTGACCGGGGTTACCTGGATATGGATGCCAAATTGCTTCTATATAATGGGAACTTGTTGCATAAATCTGCAACTGTTTTAAGTACTTTTTCTTGTACCGCTGTATCGTCGGGGTTTTTCAAACGATCAGCAATGCATTGTCCAATCAATTCCATTTCTGCCACACCCATGCCACGTGACGATACTGCCGGCGTGCCTATGCGAATGCCGCTGGCGATATGTGGTTTTTGTGGATCATTTGGAATGGTGTTCTTATTTGTTGTTATGCGCACGCTTTCTAAAAGCGCTTGCGCTTGTTTGCCGGTGCTGTTAATGCTGCGCAAATCTACGGTCATTAAGTGGTTGTCCGTACCACCAGACACAATTGCCAGCCCATTCTTCATCAATACTTCCGACAGTCGCTTAGCATTCTCTACTATGTGTTGTTGGTACTCTTTGAATTCCGGAGACAATGCTTCTTTGAACGCAACTGCTTTGGCCGCTATGACATGCATCAATGGGCCGCCCTGCAGTCCTGGGAAGACGGCTTTGTCTATGGCTTGCGCAAATTCTTCCTGGCACATCACAACGCCGCCGCGAGGACCACGCAATGTTTTGTGGGTCGTTGTGGTAACAAAATGCGCATGCGGGAATGGGTTTGGGTGCAGTCCGGCAGCTACCAGCCCGGCAATATGAGCAATATCAGCCATTAGGTAAGCGCCAACTTCATCAGCTATCTTACGGAATTTGGAAAAATCGATGATGCGCGGGTAATTACTGGCGCCGCAAACAATCAGCTTTGGTTTGTGTTCTTTTGCTAGTTTGAGAACTTCGTCGTAATCAATGCGACCTGTTTCGTGATTAACTCCGTAGCTTACGACTTTGAACCATTTGCCGGAAAAGTTAACTGGTGAACCATGAGTCAAATGTCCACCTTGATCGAGAGCCATGCCTAAAATTGTGTCGCCCGGATTGAGCATGGCAAAGAATACTGCCATGTTAGCTTGGGCTCCACTATGAGGTTGTACATTTGCATGCGGTGCGGACAAAAGCTTTTTGATGCGATCTATGGCTAAGACTTCCGCCTCATCAACAAACTCGCAGCCGCCGTAGTAGCGCTTGCCCGGCAGTCCTTCTGCGTATTTGTTGGTTAGGACCGATCCCAGAGCTTCAAGCACCGCTTCACTGACGAAGTTTTCCGAAGCAATCAGCTCGAGGCCGTTTTGCTGTCTGGAAAGCTCCTTTTGGATAGCTTGAAATACTTCTGGATCGGAATGCTTGAGATCAGGCACCGGTGGTCTCCTAAAGTAAGGTTTTGGCGTCGTTTTTATATTGCAGATATTCTAGCGCTTATCCGCCACAGCCGTGTATCAATTCGACTTGAAATTTCTACTATAGAATGTCAT
>SBAT01000433.1 GCA_005240105.1 Chloroflexota bacterium | reverse complement strand
GTCATGCTTGTTGGACTGGCTAGTAAAAATGCCATTTTGATCGTCGAATTTGCCAATCACCTACTGGAAAAGGAGAAAATCTCATTCAAAGAAGCAGCATTGAAAGCTGCCGGTTTACGTCTGCGTCCAATTCTAATGACCTCGTTGGCATTCATCGTAGGACTGCTTCCCCTTGTTCTTGCTAGTGGTGCCGGCGCCGGCGCTAGACAATCACTAGGTACCGCAGTATGCGGCGGCATGTTTGTCTCTACATTTATAACGTTATATTTAGTGCCGGTAGTTTTTTCCCTTACCAAATCATTTCTTGTAAGGTTCAATAAGGAAAAGCAGACGAAAGGTAAGACGCCTTAGATTAATTGGCCTTTTGAAACAGATGGAAAGGAAATATAGCCATGGTGAAGAAGATTACGGATTCCGTGAAGTCCACGGATGAGGAAACCAGGCGCTGGAAATCAACTTTTGCTGCTGCTCGCATGGCTTACGAGACAGGGGAATTTCGTCAAGCTGAAAGTTTATTGGCAAGGGCGCGGGAAATGGCCGAGCACTTGCCGGAGCACAGCTTTGCCATAAACGCTGTTGAAGTGGGTATAGGTGCTGTCCAATTGGCTGAAAGACGCTCACCTGAGGCATTGGCAGCTCTGCAAAGAGCCGTAGCTGGACTGGAAGGCTCTGGTGATAGCGAACAAAAGGAATTACTGACTGTGGCGCTGCGGTTCTACGCTCAGGCGCTTATAGAGACTGGTGATGAACGTGGCGGTGAGCAGGCATTACAGAGATCTATTACTATTTTAAGAG
Source organism: Chloroflexota bacterium (assembly GCA_005240105.1). Taxonomy (GTDB): domain Bacteria; phylum Cyanobacteriota; class Vampirovibrionia; order Obscuribacterales; family Obscuribacteraceae; genus SBAT01. The sequence goes on along the minus strand of SBAT01000433.1, from coordinate 14,195 downwards.
AATTGGGAGAGGACTCCTTAGTTCAATTGTCCTATTCCCTGGCTGATCTAAGCGAGCTTTATCTGGTAACCGGTAGGCGCAGCGAGGCGGAAAATCACATAACTGAAGCTATGAATATTGTGGGAAGAGCTTTAGAGCCGGGTTCTGCGGAATACACCCGTGTTGATATGATTTACAAAATCAGCCTGCCCATGCCGGAAGAAGAGCGCCATGAAATGGCCATGGCTGGCATCCAGCGAATTGAGTATATGTATGGGGCCAAACATCCTAATATTGCCCGCGCACTTAGAGAGTATTTCAAGGTGCTTACCGAGCAAGGCAATCAGGCAAAGCTAGAAGAAGCAAAGAAAATGTTTGGGGTGTAGATGAATAAGAGCGCAAAACGAAAAGCAGAGATGACTGCTAGTACTCCGGAAAAGATGAAGAAAAGGGAGTATGAGGCTGAATTGCTGAAACTGCAAACAGAGTTGTGTTACTTGCAAGAGTGGGTGAAGGCAACCGGCGAGCGTATAGTAATTGTTTTCGAAGGCAGGGATGCCGCCGGCAAAGGTGGACTGATCAAGGCCATAACGGCGCGGGTGAGCTCAAGAGTTTTTAGAGTCGTAGCCTTGCCGGTGCCTTCTGATCGGGAAAAGTCGCAATTGTACTCGCAGCGATTCATACAGCATTTTCCGGCTGGTGGCGAAATCATCATTTTTGATCGCAGTTGGTACAACCGGGCCAATGTTGAGCACGTGATGGGTTTTTGTACTGGCGATGAATATCATAAATTTCTCGAACGTACTCCTTATTTTGAAAAGGACGTGATTGAAAACGGCATCAGGCTTATCAAATATTGGCTGGAAGTGAGCAATGAGGAGCAGGAGCGCCGTTTCCAAGCAAGAATTGACGACCCGCTGCGTCAATGGAAGTTGAGCAACATGGATTTGCCATCTAGAGTTCGCTGGTATGACTATTCAAAAGCTCGTGACGCCATGCTGCGCCTTACGGATACAAAAGATGCTCCATGGCACATCGTCAATTCCAGTGACAAGAAACGGGCGCGGCTGAATGTAATTTCCCATCTTCTCAGTCAAATCCCCTACAAGAAAATCAAGCGGGAAAAGGTGAAGCTACCCAAGCGGAAGGCGAAGAATGCCTACGATGACATAAGCGTTATGAAAAAGCGCAATTGGATACCGGAAAAATATTGAGTATCCTAGATTAGCAATTCATCCGTGTCCAATTCCTGCTGGATTCGTATAGCTATAACACATGTAGCGTTTACCACCTTTTGGGGGACTTAAGATGGAATCATTTAATATTGAAAATCGTGTGGAAGAGGCAGCTGGGGCAGCCGGACGTGGACTGTCTGACGACTTTGCCATGACTAGCCGTAAGGATGCATTGCTTGCCTGGAATGGTCAGTATATTAAGCCTCAAGAGGCAAAGTTGGACCCGGCAGGCGAGGTTAAGCCGGAAAAGCCAACGGTACTGCAAGGCGGCGTGGAGCACCAGGAGACTCAGGAAGAGCGTGAGCGCAAGATCAATTGGGATGGATGGCACAATGCAATTGCCAGCAAATTTATAAGTACCTTTGGATGCCTGAAAGCCGAGGCGGAGCGCAACGGGGCTAAATTTGAGCAAGGACTAAATGCGGACTTTAAATTCAATGTTCAAAAGGTAGTTAGACCTGACGGCAGTATTGCTTACAAAGCAACCAATGCGAGCGTGGAATCATCAGGAAATGATGCTTACGATCAGCTGGTAGCAAGTACAATTCGCGAGCTTAATCGGCAGGGATTTCCCAAGTTTCCCGCGGGCACTCAGAAGCAAGCGAAGCCCTTTTCGGAGAAAATTACCTTGGGGGATCACACAGGCTATGATCCTAGCAAAGGTGATGAAGAGGTAGTGCGCTGATTATTGGTTGGCACGACTATACAGCACTTCTTCAGAAAGGAAATCGAGCCGCGGAGGACAACAAGCCGGAGGCACATCTACTACTTCAAAAAAAGTAGTACAATCCAGGCAGAAAAGTATTCTAGTCGGAATAAGATGAAAAAGCATATATTGGTCACTCTCGCAATAGCCGGTTCCTTCTTTGCCGGAATTGTTTGTCAAGCCAAGCCGGCAGCTCATACCAGTCCCAAGGCTAGCAGTTCAATTACAGTATTCACTGGTGTCAAAGTCATCAATGGCACTGGTGCGCAGCCGGCAGAAAATCAAAACATAGTCGTTGACGGCAAATACATCAAATCAATAAGCGCAGAACTACCAGCAGATATTTCAACCGATGCCCGCATCGTTGATGCGCACGGTAAGACAATTATCCCTGCTTTGGTTGTCGGTCATGCTCATCTTGGACTCTTGAAAGGTACTACTACCTCTGGGGCAAATGTAACTGAAGAGAATGATATTCGCCAATTAAAACAGTATGGGAAATACGGCATCTGCATGGTTATGTCGCTAGGAGACGATCATGATTGCATTTACACTGTTCGCGATAAGCGCAATCGAGACCTGATCGGCGGTCCTTATGTGATGACCGCCGGGCATGGAATTGGCGTTCCGCATGGCGCCCCACCGCTTGAAACGGGAGCTGATGAGATTTATCGGCCTACCACAATTGCTGAGGCTACAAAAAAAGTAGATGACCTAGCCAAACAGCATGTCGACATCATTAAGATTTGGGTTGATGATCTCGGTGGCAAGGTACAAAAGATGCAACCTGAGATGTATAAGGCGATCATTGCCGAGGCACACAAGCATGGACTAAAAGTTGCAGCTCATATGTGGTATTTGTCGGATGCAAAAGCATTAGTGAATGCAGGAGTTGATGTATTAGCACACAGTGTTCGGGATTTGCCCGTAGACGATGAGTTGATAAATGCAATGAAGACGCATGGCGTTGCCATCACGCCTACCTTAGCCGTCGACGAGTCATTTTTCATCTTTAAAGACAATCCGGAATGGATGAATAGCAAGTTCTTTCAGGATTCGTTAGAGCCGGGCGTTCTGGAATATCTCCGGAGCGAAAAATATGTTCCATCTCTAAGAGAAAGGGTGGCCGAATATGTTGCGCAGGATAATCTGAAAGTTCTTTTCGATGCGGGAGTAAAAGTCTGTTTTGGAACTGATTCTGGTGGTTTAGAACGTCCGCCAGGATTTGACGAGCACAGAGAACTCCAATTGATGGTAGCTGCCGGGCTTACTCCATTGCAGGCATTACAGTGTGCCAGCCAAAATACGGCCGAAATGTTGGGTGTTGCCAAAAGCATGGGAACACTTACACCAGGTAAACTAGCTAATCTAATCGTTTTGGATGCTGATCCATCAGTGGATATCAGCAATACACAGCGAATTAATTCAGTCTGGATCGACGGCAAGGAGCAAAAATGAAAGCAAGGGCCCTCTCCCTTTTATTGGCTGGGACACTTTGTGCACTTCCAGCGCGTAGTGACACCGTCAAGAAGTCCGGCGTCGATTGGATAACTGAGTTACCTCGTGAGTCCATTCATGTCAAGTCGTGGCCCGGTGGAAAGAAAGTCGCCGTCTGTTTCGTTTTCTTTGTTGAGCACTTTGGCTTTGGTGAAGGTCCCAACTTTAGACCGGACATGCTCGACAGACATCCGGATTTGGTTGATGAAAGTTTCCGCCAATACGCCATTCATTGGGGTATTAATCGGGTCGGCAGGGTCTTTAATGAACAAGATGTGCCGATGAGCATCGCTTTGAATGCTCTTTTCCCCCAAGAAAATTCGGATTTGTGGAAGCAGTTCCGAAAGCTGGTACCCAAAGCACCAATCATCGCTCACGGCATGAACAACACGACACAGCTCCTCCCGCTTGGAAAGGGAGTCGATGAGCAGACGACATACATTCAGAAAACACTCGACTTGATTGAAAAGGATACCGGAGTGCGCGCGCAGGGCTGGTCAAGTCCAAGTGTATATGCTGATGCCAATACGTTTAGCTCTTGCGCGGCAGCAGGCATACGATATTCGCTCGACGGTATGGATTCCGATATTTTGACAAGATTAATAACCAAGTCGGGTCCATTGGTTTTAATTCCGTACCCAACTACAACCGTCGACATGGCTCAGTATCTTCAGCGTCACCAACAACCAGACGACATCGAGCGTCTATGGGTTAATTACGTATCCGGACTGGTTCAGGAAGCGGAAAACGATCCCAATCGTGAAGCCACCATCGTTGCCATTGGTGTTCATCCATTTGTTTTTGGAACACCCGATGGAGCTTTGTCGCTCAGACGTGTTTTGACTAACTTGAAGTCGCAGAAGCTTGTCTGGTTGACGGACGTTCAACAGGTAATTGATACAATCAAATAGCGCATGTGCCACCATTGGTAATCAATTGCATATACCCGCGTCAACTTTTACAAATGGCATAAAAGTGACATAAGTAGGTAGGCGGGATCGTGATATCCTTTTAAGGTTTTCCGGCGGGGAATTTTTGCATGCAATTTAAGGCTAATCATCTTAGTTTGGTTGTAATTGGTGCCTTAACCTGTGCGGTAGCTTATGCAGCCACAGAGTTCAAAATCGATGTGCCGCTAGGTTTGGTGGCACCGAAGATACCGGATAACAATCCAATGTCGCAGGACAAGGTCGATCTCGGAAAGAAATTGTTTTTTGATACGGCCTTCTCGTTCAACGGTAGAGTCGCCTGCGCTACTTGCCATATTCCTGAGCATGGATTTGCCGATATCACGCCAATAGGATTTACCAGTGCCGGCGGAGCCTTGCAGCGCAATACGCCGACCATGATCAATGCTGCTCTCAACGATTTTCAATTCTGGGATGGCCGAGCACCCTCGCTCGAAGGACAGGTTGCAGATGTGGCACGTCCTGGTGGCGATACATCCATCCACATTAATACAGCTGTGAAAACAGTCCAGGCAAGTAAAGAGTATGTGGATCTCTTTCAGAAAGCTTTCAATGGGCCACCGACAGCTGAGACATTTTGTCAGGCTATTGGTGCATACGAGCGAACCATGCTGTCGGGCAACACCCGCTTTGATCGTTACTACTTCAATGGCGAAGAAGATGCCTTGAAACCAAACGAGAAAAAGGGATTTGCCATTTTCATGGGTAAAGGCAACTGCGCAGTCTGCCATACGGTCACCGCAAAGACCAATGACAATGTAGGCGCGGCTACCTTCATAGACAACAAATTCCACAACCTTGGCATTGGCGCTTATGGCACCAGAATGAAGGATAGCGGCCGTTACTTGGTTACAGGCGAGCGCAGTGATTTTGGTAGATTCAAGACTCCAACACTACGCAACGTTGCTCTCACTTCACCGTACATGCACGATGGTAGCTTGCCTACCCTGGATTCTGTCGTGGCGTATTATGACAAGGGCGGCAATGCTAACGGCAATCTAGATAAGGAAATGAAACCACTTCATTTAACCTCAACGGAAAAAGCTGATCTGGTGGCATTCTTGAAGACCCTCAGCGACGATAATCTGAGCAAGATGTATTTACCGGTAGCCAAAATACAACAACGCATAAATAAAGTGCTTACTCAATAAGTGGTAAGCAAGTCAGGTAAGCAATGATTATCAACGTAAAGAGAAGCGGAGCAAGGCATTTAGTCTGCTTTGTCCTGTCCTTCCTTTTGCTTGCACAGTCCGCGCACGCCTATCAGTCCTACCCTGAAGAAGGCACGGATATACCTCAGGCTAAACCATCGCCAGGGGCAACCGAGGCCGCTCAGGTACTCGGCGTGGTGCCCAATGTAAAGCGCATCATAGAATTGGAAGATTCGGCTCGCGGAGACAACTCTGCAGCGCAGAAAGAGCTATTGCTTAATACGAGCATAGTCCTTCGCAGAATACTCATCGGTTATCTCGACGTGCGGCAAACCTGCGACAAAATTGAAGTAAATCTTGGCAGAACTTACGCTTCGATGGAGAAGGTAAGCAGAAAGCAAGCACTGCGCGTACAACTCTTCAACATGGCCAACTTCTCCCAATATGCCACCATGGTTATCACAGCGTCCACTCTTCGCATGCACCAACAATTTCATGCAGCGATAGCACTAATGAACGTCTCTGCGGGATTGACGTTAATATTCTCATCAATGGCCTTGTGGTCCGGACTATCGGGAAAGTCAAAAGACAAAGTCCAGCCCAACGAAATTGCTGCTTTCATCGATCCTGATACACCATTTGATTGCCAATTTCCCAAATCGATTAACAGGTATTTGAATCTGCCTGCACCCGGCGAGACGAAGACCCGTAGAGAGCAACTTTTGACGAAGTGGCACTCGCAACAGCATATCGACATTAGTCAAAAGGCAAAGATCAACGCTCTGGCTGCAAGTCCTCAGAATAAGCACGGTGAAAAGATGGGACTGCTTGAGAAGAGAGTTGCGCTTCTGTACACACTTAAGGCAAGCGTTGAGCAGTTTGATGGTGATTTGCTAGGGCTGTTGCAATATGTTGAATCGAATTCAAACATTCAAACCGAACAAAACACGCTACAAGCAACGCTTGATGAATCGTCTGTCAGTCCGGCGGCATATGAAGCAGCCAAACTCTTGAAAGTGCGGCGTGAAGTAGCAAGGTTGATTCAATTACGCCGTCAATATGGGAACCACGTCGCCACCATTGAACAGCTACGCCTGGAGATATTTATACTTGAGAGGATTCTTGGCGGTGCGCTGGAAGTACGTAGCGTCTTAGGTAGAATAGATCGAGAAAAAAGTTACGAGTATGATGTTGTATTAAGCCAGTTGACTGCCGCACGTGACCGTGCAGTATTGCTGGCCAACACAGCCAACTTTACCGAGATAGGCGCTCTCAAAAGTATCGCTGCAGGCAAATTCTGGGCAGAGGAGAAGGTTCACGCTATTGAGATCTTAATGGTAATGTCCTCAATTAGTATGTTGCTTGGCGCTTTGGCTGTGCAACTAGATCGTGGTGGAAAGCGCAAACTTGATTCTTATACAAATGTCCTGGCAAATATCTTTGATTTAAATCAACCAGATGAGTATAAGTTTTCTCCTCTCATTTCCGAGTACCTAAATGCGGTGCCGCCAAATTCAAAACACAACTTGACCAGAAAACAAAGAATCATTGCTCACTGGAAAGAACACAAAGTACTGAGCATTGAGGACAAACCAAAAGAGTTTAAGAAGTTTGCTTCCCTAGAAGAGCTAAGAAACAAGCGAACTGATTCTATCAAGCTCGTTAATAGACGCCTGCGCATGCTTTTTGATACCAGGGCGTTGATTGAAAGTTTGGATGCGAATTTGTTGGAGCTACTCAACGCAGTGAGTTAAATGACGATTTACAAACACTTGCTATCACTAATATTATGCGCAACTTGCCTATCATACCCATCGGCAAATGCCGCGCAATTGAGTGGGCCGGCATCTGAAGCAGCCAAGCTATTAAACGTACAATCAGAGGTCGATCGCTTACTCGACGCCCAGTCTAATGCATCAGCACTTCCCACCGATGAGGTGGTAGAGCTGCAGCTGCACGTAATACGAAAGGTCATGGGGTCAGCACTGGAAGTTCGCGCTATGGCTGGCCGTATTAACGACGGGCTAACCGCTGAATACACCGCACGCAATGAATTAATTGCCCGTCGAGATTCTGGTGTCACACTAAACAACTCTGCCAACTTCATTCAGGACGGTGTTTTCAGCCTACTGGGTGGGGGATTAGCTCTAGCCAATTATTCCGCTCAACCTAATGAACTGGCCATTGTCTCCGGCGGAGCTACAGCACTGCTGTCGCTTTTATCAGTCTGGCAAGCGCGAGGCGGATCGAAAAAAGACAAAACTGATCCCAATATGTTGGGACAAATTTTCAAAAAAGACAGTCCTGATTCCGAGCGTTTTTCTCCTGTCGTCTGGGCATACTTGAATTCTGTTCCGCCTGACAGCAAGGACAAACTGACCAGACGCGAACACCTAATTGCGAGCTGGAAGAAAGGTGGTGTGCAGACTGTCGATGTGAGCAAAGCCAAGAATGTTGACAAGCTAACTGCTATAGGTCCTGGACACACAAGACGATGTGAAACAATCAAGTTAATTAACAATCGTATCTACATGCTTCATGACGTTGAACGTACTTTGGCGACCCTTGATATAGGATTAGTCGAGTTGCTTCACGCACTTGATTGAACACCCACAAATACTGGCAATAAGGAAAGATCAATGACAACACGTGCTAAATTCTCGCGATTCTCTCATCGTGCTCTGCGCTTGTTAACTGCAGTGTCCGTACCGCTCATGTTGATGGCCCCCTTTGCTCAAGCTGCTGATACCGTGCCAAGCTTTATGCAAGAGGTTGCCGTCAATGAAGGTCCGCCGCCGCCTGCCAGTCAAATTGCCTTCAACAATGTCTACCGTCTTAATGACTCAATGTTTGACATTTACGGCAATTCGCTTGCTATGTTTCAACAGCATTTGCGTGATCGCCACCCAATAATTCTTGGTTTGTTTAGCGCCAAGGGTGGACGCTTTGTCTTGTATCGTCCCAACCATGAGCCATTGGAGGCTCCTTCGCCGCCGGCAGTATATAGAATGGCAAAAGCCTGTGGACATTGCGGCATGGCGACATATGAAATAGTGGCACCTTACTGCGGCGGACAGGCAAAAGTCGATTCGTCTTGGAAGGGCACCATGCAATGGTACCGGACTCAAGTACAAACGGCACTCGACAGCATTGAGAGTCTCGACACCACCACTGAAAATCGCGAGCTGTTTAGAAAATCGCTCAATCACGTTGCTACTTTCATGGATAAGTGTCTCAAAGAAGGCGACTTTACTTACCAAGACGTGGAGACATACGCTCGTGGCTTCAAGCCAATAGCTGCTGAGTTAATTGCTTTAGCTTCTTCTACCCAGGTTGGACACTGGTACAAGGTTCTTGAAGAGTGGAAGCAACTAATAGGCAAAGATTGGGATAAAACCTATGCTCTCAGCAATTCAATTTATGTTGCTAGACAAAACAACATTCTCTTCTCTGTGCTCGTACAATTCATGGGCGAACAGGCAATGAATGATCGTCTGCTGTTGTTGGAAACAACCGACTTCACAACCACTCCTGACGAAATGCTCACGGCCATGACACGCATCATTGCCGATAGAGCATTGGGTAAAGTCTTCTTCAATGACTACTTCCTAATGGATTATGAGTTACTCGCCGGCGGCGGGCGTAAGGCAATTGAAGCGGAAGCGGCCAAGAGAGGCGTCAAACCAATCTTGCCACCATTGGTACCGTTTAACAGCCACCAATGGCCAATGCGAATAGATCCTAAATCAGGCACCGGAGCTGCAACTCTTGAGGATACAAAATGACCACTGCTACGCCCAACGATGCAGTAACAATTCACATCACCCAGCTTGATATCCATTCTCCGGATGTTGGCGGTCATGTGGACTGGCTGGCAAGAATGATGATGGTCGGTGTTGATGGCTACGGTGTCCTCAGCGCCGAGATCATTCCACCTGCCACTCATGATGAAACAAAATGGACACTTGTTCAGCGTTTTCACAAGCCGGAAGACATTGAGAAGTGGCGCGTATCGACGCATAGGGAGAAATTGCTTGCAGAACTCCAACCGCATTTAGCAAGCAATCATGTTTCACTATCTGAAAATGTCGACTCGACATATGGCACAGTTGGAAATGTTGCAGTGGCTGTTGTCACTCACGTTAAACCTGGGCATGACTCAGCCTACTGCCAGTGCGAGCAGAAATTTCAGTCGTTGCAATCGAGAAGCGCAGGTTACCGCGGTGCTTACATCCAGCCGCCGACCAGCGGCACACCGGGACTTTGGACGACGATTATTCGCTTTGACAATGCTGAAGCCCTCGACGAATGGTTCCAGTCAAGTGAGCGTCAAAAATTATTGGACGAGTCTGCCAAACACGTGGAGTCAACAGACTTTCAAACAGTAGCTACTTCATATCCGGGCTTCTTTTCTAAAGAAAGTGGTGGCAAGGGTCCGCCTAATTGGAAGACTGCCTTATTGATCCTTTTGGGTCTTTATCCGGTTGTAATGCTGGAAATTCACTACGTGAACCCATTGTTGACTTCATTGTCTAGTCCGATAGCCAACTTTATTACCATGATAGGCAGTGTTGTAGCCACAACATGGGGGACTATGCCGGCTTTCATTAAGCTTTATTCTTCATGGCTATTTCCGACAAAGCAAACGCCTGCTTGGGTCGGTCCAGCCAGCCTGGCATCTCTTGTGTTTTTATTTGTGATCGAAGTTATTTTATTGGGGAGGTTACCTTAAATGACAGATTCTGCTTCGGTCGCAACGGCCCAGAACAGGGGTGAGAAGGAAGGTTATTCCAACCAGTTAGTATTCTGGCTCAACGGTCAGCAAGTGACCATCAATAATCCTGATCCACGGACAATGCTCAGCGATTACCTCCACGAAATCGGCATGACTGGCACGAAGGTCGGTTGTGGTCAGGGTGGTTGCGGCGCTTGTACGGTAATGCTTTCCAATAAAAAACCTGTGGATGGAACACCTGTCCACCGCGCAGTCAATTCCTGTCTGCGTCCCATTTGCTCTCTTGATGGCATGATGGTGACAACCGTTGAAGGCATTGGCAATGTCCATGATGGATTAGATCCAACACAATATTGCATTGCTAAAAATAATGGCAGTCAGTGCGGATTTTGCACGCCCGGTTTTGTCATGAATACACATGCCTTCCTGCAAGAACATCCATCGCCGTCTCAACAGGAAATCGAAGACATCTTTGGCGGCAATCTTTGCCGTTGCACTGGCTATCGTCCAATCTTGCACGGTATGCGCACGATGGCTTGCGACTTTGATGCCACTTGCGACAACAGTCAGAAGTGTCTGGTCGATCCATTTTTTGATATCACATGCAAGCCGGAATTGACAAAGATCAATCTGGATCAACTGCCGGCTGCTAATCTGCCGCCAAAAGCTCTGCACTTCAAAGGACAATCACAAGAATGGTTTCGTCCCGCAACTCTGGCGGAAGTACATCGTCTCAAAAAAGAGCTTGCGGCAAAAGCCGGCAAGCGTAACGTAAAAGTTGTATTTGGCAATACCGCTTCTGGTGTCTATCAAGATGAACACCCAAAATACTTTATCGACATAGCCTCGATTGCCGAGCTTTCAAAAATAGAAGAGCAAGAAACCGGCATTAAGCTTGGCGCCTGTGTAACCATCCAGACACTTCTTGAGTTTGCCGGTGCGGTGGCAGACAAACGTGACAAGGAAGAGACAAAAGGACTGAAGGAGCTGAAGCGTCACGGTGCATTTGTTGCCGGCTATCAGGTCCGCTCAGCTGGTAGTGTCGCCGGTAATATCTTCATGACCAAAGATCACGCCGACCACGGTGGTCCTTTCCCATCGGATATGTACACGGTCCTGGCTACGCTTGGCACAACCGTCACAATCGGCTCTTTGAGTTATGAAAAAGGCTCGAAGGACTTTGCGCTGACAGATATGCCTGCCGTAAGCGATCTGCCGGACGATGCAATTATTTTGTCCTTCCATATTCCTTATACTCGCAAAGACGAGTACATTCAGACCTATCGCATTGCCCGCCGGATGCAGATGGCTCACCCAATTGTTAATGCCGGAATGCGGCTAACAGTTGGCTCATCGGGCAATGTTGAAGCGATTAGCATTGTCTATGGGGGATTGACCACACTCAACTGCCGTATGCCTGAGACAGAAAAGTTTCTCATCGGTAAGCCTTGGAACGAACAAACCCTCAAAGGGGCACTAAAAGTCCTGGCAGAAGAAGTTAAGAAAATCTCCGCCAAACTAGAAACAATTGACGAAGAAGGCATCACTGCCGAGTACCGCCGTCAACTAGCGCCTGGCTTTTTCTACAAGTTCTTCCTGCATGTGGCGTTAGCAATAGATCCAAAATCCGTTGCTCCTGAAAATGTTTCGGCAGCCAATCATGATATACGTCCTCTATCGACTGGCACCCAAGAATATTCGGAGTATCCTGAACTTTATCCATTGACCCAACCAATCGTCAAACGAGCTTCATTTGTACAAGCCTCGGGAGAAGTCAAATTTACGCAAGACGTTCTTCTTCCGTTGGGCGGCCTGCACGGCGTGATGGTAAAGAGTATTCGCCCTCATGCAAAATTCTCTTTCACCAAGAATGTGAAAGGTCTGCCTGCTCTCAAAGAGCTGCTTGTGAAGCAATTCCCTGGCTTCCAAGATCTTGTTACTGCAGACGATATCCCAGGCGAAAAATGCGTTGGGTTAGGTGAAGATGATCCAGTTTTCAGCGATGGCGTCGTTACATCCATCGGTGCACCGATCGGCATGGTAGTGGCAGATACGATTGCCACTGCTCGTGATGCAGCAGCCTTTGTAGAGAAGGAATGTATTGCCTATGAAGATCTGCCTGCCGTCATTACACTTGAAGATGCGATCAAAAAAGATACATCCATGCCAGTGATTCGCAGAGAGACAGATGAAGACGCCGACGTCCAACAGCGCATACCCACAATTACGCGCGACGGCAGCGACATGAAATGGTTGGAAAATCCGAAGAAGCCAATGCCGGGTACCGAAGTCGTCCATGGTGGATTTCGCACGGCATCGCACGCTCACTTCTACCTGGAGACGATGTGTGCATTGGCAATTCCTGAACAGTATGACCACATGAAAGTCCATTGCTCCACACAGGCTCCAAATGGCACTCAAGGCGCAATAGCTCGAGCACTGGGAATTAGAGTCAACCAAGCACAAGTGGTGATTGATCAAATAGGTGGCGGCTTTGGCGGCAAGCAGCACCGTGCCAATATCGTTGGCGCGCAAGCTGCAGTGGCTGCCAGAAAAATGAAGAAACCGGTACGCTTGCTCTATGATCGCGAAACCGACATGCAAGTCGTAGGCAAACGGCATCCTTATGCCGGAGAGTACCATGTCGCTTACACCAGGGACGGAATTATCAAAGGCATGCGCATCGACCTCAACTCCGATGCCGGTGATACCTATGACTGCACATTTGCCGTCATGGATTCCAGCCTCTTAAATGCCGACCAGTCATACATGATTGAAACCTTGCAAGCCAACGGCACAGCCTACAGAACCAACAAGGCAAGTAATACTGCCTTTAGAACATTCGGCGTGGTGCAAGCCTGGGCTATTGTTGAAAATGCCATTGAACATGTTGCTTATCAACTGACAAAAGATCTCGGTAAGAAAGTAACAGCTGAAGAGATACGTTACAAAAACATGTATCGCGACGGCACCAAAGATAGCTTTGATGTAACACACTTTGGTCAAGAATTGGATTTCTGCAATATCCGCACAATTTGGGATGATCTACAAAAGTCTTCTGAATTTGAAAAACGCCAAAAAGAAGTTGAGGAATTCAATCGTAAGAATCGTTGGCGCAAGCGCTCTATTGTTATGGTGCCACAAAAGCACGGCATTGGTTTTACAGAACCACGTGGTTCGCTCAACTCCTCCACTGCAACGGTCACCGTCAATATGGCTGATGCTTCGGTTGTTGTTTATCACGGCGGCGTTGAGATGGGACAGGGTCTGAGCACAAAAATCGCTCAGTTAGCTGCCAATACACTGGGAATTCCGCTCGAATATATACGTGTGGGTGGCAACAACACTGACACAATTCCTAACGCACCGGCAACAGCTGCTTCCACCGGATTTGACCTTAATGGTGGCGCAGTTGAGCAGGCATGCCGAGTCTTGCGCAATCGTCTTGAAGAGTTTTGCAGGAATACGGAGCAATTCACACCGCATAAGATGATTGAAGACTGGCGTACTGACTGGTCCGGCAAATGGAAGGAAATTGTCTTTAAGGCCTGGTTTGAGCGCGTCAATCTCTGCGTGTCCGAATTATACAAAACACCTCATTACAAAGGACCAACCGCACGCAATCCTAAAGGCAAGCCCTTCTTGTACTATGCCTATGGCGCGGCCGTCACGGAAGTTGAAATCGACGTGCTGACAGGCGAATTCAAGATAGTCAGAGCTGATGTTGTTTGCGACGTTAACAAGTCGCCCAACCCGGCACTTGATATTGGACAACTTGAAGGAGGCTTTATGCAAGGCGTTGGTTTTGCAACCACCGAAGAGCTTGTCTACGATCACGAGGGACGACTTGTCACCGACAACATCTGGAGTTACAAGCCGCCATGCAGCAAGACCATCCCCATTGATTTTCGAGTGAAGCTGCAT
>SBAT01000196.1 GCA_005240105.1 Chloroflexota bacterium | reverse complement strand
GACCAGGCATTTGGTGGAGCGTTGCCGCGCACCAATGGAGCAGGCCCTTAGAGATGCGAAGCTAACTTACGAACAGCTCGATGAAGTTGTGCTCGTCGGTGGTTCAACTCGTATTCCTGCAGTTCAGGAGCTCGTGAAGAGCATTACTGGCGGTAAAGAGCCTAACCAGAGCGTCAACCCGGATGAAGTGGTGGCAGTTGGTGCTGCTATTCAGGCTGGCGTCTTAGGTGGTGAAGTTAAAGGAGTTGTTCTTCTCGATGTGACACCACTTTCGCTCGGTATTGAAACCATGGGTGGTGTGTTTACCAAGCTCGTAGAGCGCAACACAACCATTCCGACTAGAAAGTCCGAGATTTTCTCGACTGCGGAAGACAGCCAAACGGCCGTGGATATTTATGTATTCCAAGGCGAGCGTCCGATGGCCCGTGACAACAAACTGTTGGGCAACTTCCGTTTGGATGGCATTCCGGCATCGCCGCGGGGAGTCCCGAAAATCGAAGTTACGTTCGATATAGATGCAAACGGCATTCTCAACGTTACTGCTCGTGATCAATCTACCGGTAAGGAACAGAAGATCACAATTACAGCCAGCACCAACCTCTCCGGCGACGACGTCGAAAGACTGGTCAAAGAAGCAGAGTCTCATGCCGACGAAGACAAACGGCGCAAGGAAGAAGCCGATGTGCGTAACGAAGCCGATACCATGTGCTATGCAGTCGAACGCCAGGTAAATGAACTGGGCGAGCGTGTAACAAGCGGTGAGAAGGCTCGTGCCGAAATGCTTGTTACTGAGCTGAGACAAAAACTGAACGAAAACGCTGATCACGAGACCATCAAGAACCTAATGAATGATCTCAGAGGTCAAATGGTTGTAATGCAACAATCAGCTGCGAGTTCGCCGGCTGGAGCGGGTGACGCTACATCAGGCGCTGGTGATAACGGTGGTTCTGACGGCGGAGGTGACGGTGGCGCTGGAGCCAGCACGTC
The DNA here is from genome assembly GCA_005240105.1 of Chloroflexota bacterium. GTDB lineage: Bacteria > Cyanobacteriota > Vampirovibrionia > Obscuribacterales > Obscuribacteraceae > SBAT01. The sequence continues at coordinate 3,033 of SBAT01000196.1, read as the reverse complement.
AGCCGGCGGTGATGATGTTGTCGATGCTGAATTTCGTTCATCTGACGAATAGCAATCAGGAAAAACCATCTTAAATTAACTCGGCAGAAGTGCTATCTTGGGATAGGGCTTAGAAGTTAAACGGAGATGATAGTTTGGTATATGCCTGAACAAAGCAAAACTAGACCATTTTTGTGCGGTATAGCTCTAGCTAGCGGTTTGTTCCTTTGTCTGTCGTTGTCGGCAATATCTGCTGAATCGGCTCAAGCCATGCTTGGGAAAATTAGTGCTTACGAAGAGCGCTTTTTCTTTCACCAATATCCAAGCGACCCCGGTGACAAAAGGCTGGAGCGATTGGAGTTATTGATTTTTGGCTCTACCCAAGGAGGCGTCCTTGAAGAAAGACTTGCTCGTTTGAGTAAGGCGATAGTTGAACGTGATAATCAATCCAGCAGCAAGACAATTCAAATAACCCCTCCGGCAAGTGGTGACCTGAAGGGATCTCCATCTCCACCAGTTAAGCCGAAGTCGTCAGAGCAGTATCCGATTCTCAACACGTTTGAATGGAGAGTTTTCAAAAAGACTTATGCCAGTGAATCTCTCGACGAGAGATTGGCGCGATTGGAGACCAAGATTTTTGGGCAGGCAAGTCCGGCAATTTCCTATTTTGACCGTGTAGATCGTTTGAAAAAAACTTTGGGTATTGGCGCTGTCACAGAAATACCCAAAGGTCGCATGGGTCCAACTTCTAAGGCTCGGCCGCGCGGACAATGGGGAGAAGATACTTTCAATAGTCCCCCTAATCCAAGCGTGCCCGACATAGTTCCCGGATTTCCGGAGTTTGGATCTAATAACGATATGTTCGGACCGCTCTCCGACATCATGCGTCAAATGCAAAAGCAAATGAGCGATTTGTCCAAGCTACCGCCAGGTACCTATGAAGTTGATCCGCAAACAGGTGAATTTGTGGAGAAGGACACCGGCAAGCGGGTGCAGCCGAAGACACCGTTTATAGCTCCTTTTGGCATGCCCCAAGAGCCAAAGAAGACAACGCCTTTGCCACCGTACAATGATCCAAATTCAATTTAGTCAGTAACTCTGTTTGTCAGATCGATCAAGCGGTCTTTGCCAACTTGATAAACCTCGTTGCAGAAATGACAGCGTCCTTCTGCGTGTCCGTCCTCGTTAGCCATGGAAAGCAGCGACTCTTTATCCAAGACCTTTAATGCCTCGACAAAACGTTCCATGGAACATTTGCAGTGAAATTTCAAAGGAAGCACCTCAGTAATTGGGCGCACATCGAACCCTTGTAAGATACGAGAAAGAATTTCTTCGATGCCCATCCCTTGCCGCATCAGGAATGTAAATGAGCCGAAGGTGCTGACATTGTTTTCCAGTTGGCAAACAGTGTCTTCGTTGGCATCGGGCAATAATTGAACTATCAGTCCGCCGGCAGCCTCTACGCCTTCGCTTGTTAAGTGGGTCCCGGTGATGACTATTGAGCCTGTTTGTTCTGAATCGACAAGATAACGATTGATGTCCTCGCCAATTTCGCCGGTTTCTAATTCAACCGTTGACTGGTGCGGCATGCCGAACCCACGATCTATGGTCACGTGTAAGTATCCGGTGCTGCCGACAGCTGCCCCAACATCAAAATTCCCCAGGGAGTTTAAGGGTAACTCAACCTCGGGATTTTCAACATAGCCTCTGACTGTGCCTTTGGGTGAAGCGTCAACCATCATTGCGCCCAGGGGTCCATTACCCTGGAATTTCAGGGTGACCTGTCCTTGTTTGGTCATGAAGGAGGCAAGCAGTGAGGCCCCAGTTAGTGCTCTGCCGAGAGCGGCAGTTGCTGTAAAGGAAAGACCATGGCGTTTGCGCGCGTCGGCTACTAAATTGGTGGTCGTGGCAATGACGGCTCGGATAGTTCCATCGGAAGAAATTGCTTTTAAAATGCCGTCTTCAATCATTTTGTAACGCTCCGGTTCCGGCTATCGCCTCCACCTTCGCTTGCCTCCGGCAACCCTGGTTAGCTTCGCGGCGACCGGCTCATCGCCGCTCTAGCTCAGCTACTTGTCTTTTATTTTAACAGCTTCCAAAGTGCAATCAAGCTGATTTAATTGGGCAGGTGGCGGTGATTACTCTTGGTAGTCCGGTCATATCCTTGTGAATTTGAACATTGCGCCAGTCGGACTTACGGAAAATTAGCGATACTTGTGCATCCTGTTCGTCGCCAAATTCCAGTACTGCAAAACCATCATTTTTCAGATGCTGGGGAGCGATTTTCGCAAAACTCCTATAGAAACCGAGCCCATCGGGATCATCTCCAAAAAGGGCCAGCTCGGGTTCGAAGTTAGCTACTTCCGGTGCCAACGAATCTCTTTTATGCCGCGGAATGTACGGAGGATTGGACACAATAGCATCCAGTGCCATTGGTAAGACTTCTTGCCAGTTTCCCAGCAGTAGTGCCAACCTATCAATGACACCATTTTGCATGGCGTTAAGCCGGGTCAATTCAATTGCCGCTGGTGAGAGGTCAATTCCAGTAATGTTGGCTTTCGGTAATTCCTGAAGGAGGGCGATAGAAATTGCTCCGGAGCCAGTGCCAATTTCAGCTATAAGCTGTGAGTCTTTGTTCTGAATAAGCTCAGTGGCCAAAACGACTACGGCCTCAGTGTCGGACCTGGGAATGAATACTCCTTGTGTCATAGTCAGTTTTGCTTTCATAAAATGAGTGTAGCCTAGGCAGTACTGTAATGGCATGCGCTGCTTGCGCCGATTGGCAATGTCCTTCAGTCGGATGGCTTCGTCGCCAGTCAGAGGACGTGTTTCTTGTAGGATCTGTTGCGCAAGGGCAAGTCCTGTTATCTCGGACAAAATCAAGGTCGCTTCGCGTTCGGCTTCGGAAGTCTCGATCCCCAGTTCTTTTAAATCAGAGAGCAGCTTTTGTTTTGCGTTTTTCAGTGATGGGAATTCGGACACGGTGGCTTTTCTAGGACGTGACTGATTCAAGCAGATAGCTTTGGTTGACTAAGATGTTTGCTTCAATAATCT
>SBAT01000141.1 GCA_005240105.1 Chloroflexota bacterium | reverse complement strand
TAACATTGCCTATGTAGCGCGGTGCCACCACGTTGTCCTTTACCTGTTGCATTACGCAAAAAATGATCGTAAGTATCAAACATTCAACCAGTCTGTTACCTGGGCAGTTGTCCATACCATGCATTAAGACAGAGACAATTGCCGGCAAAAATCCGAGCGGGGGACCGATAACCGGCACTATTTCCCAAGCTGCCAAAACAAGACCGAGAAGTAGCGCATAGTGAACGCCCAATAGTGAATAGACGATCATCATCACGATGCCTGCGCCTATGCCAAGGACTATTTGTCCGCGGAGGAATGACTGCAGCGACTTATCCATATCGGAAGCCATTTTTTGCAAAGAAGCGTGCTGGTTGGTTGGGAACCATGAAATAAAGCGGTTTTTGATTTTATGCCCATCGAGTAATAAGTAAAATCCGGTGACCGCTACGGAAATTGCATAGACAACCCAGGTCATCGTAGACATTGCCGCGCCGCTGACGCGATCGAATAAAAGTCCGGTATCAGGTGTTGGCAGTCGGGAAGCAAGTGCGCTTAAAAAATCCAATGCCTTAAAATGAAAATTTGTCGTGCTGAATTTCTGTTCGAGCATCATCAAGTTATTGGTTAACCATTCGATAAAACTAGGAATGCTCACTACCGTGCTTTCGGCAAGCTGTGTCAATTGGTAAAGCATGGAAGGCACGAAGAAAACCAGTCCAATGCTGAGGAGCACTGCCAGAATGATGTACACAACGACAATGGCTACTGCTCGCGGTACAAACCGGTTGGTGAAATCAACCAGGCTAATGATTAGATAGCAAAGCAGAATTGAAATGCCGATGATGCGTAATACATCAGCGAAAAGGATTGCCACCTGAAATAGCATAAACGAGGCTACAAGAATTAAAACGCCAATTGTGACTTTTCGCTGTAATCGGCGAAGCTTTTCGTCTTTGGTATCTAGGGTAAGTTCGTTATCGCTCATGGAAGTTTAAGCACTTCCTTCAGGTATTGGATTTTGTTTTGAATCTCTACCTTTTCCGGTGTGTTTGGATCGCTATCGAGAATTTTACGATACTCCACATACGATTCATCGTATTGATTGAGTTTCAGCAGACAGTCAGCTAGTTGCTTATGTAATTTCATATCGTTCGGCTTTAGCAGAAGGGCCATTTTCACTTCTTCGGCTGCATCTTTTGGGCGTGAGGTTTGCAGTAACACCTGGCTCAATCGCAATCGGAATTCCGGATCCATCGGATCTCTTGCCACCGCCTGGCGAAACTCCGGCTCTGCTTTTGCCAGTTCGTTTTGTCTCATCAAGATAATACCGAGGTTGAAATGATAATCTGCTCGCTCTGGTTTTATCTTCAACGCCAGGCGCATTTCTTTCTCGGCATCAGCCAAATTGTTCATGTCTTTGTGCAAAAGACCCAGATTATTGTGATAGGAGGCGCTATTGGGATTGAGCTTAATTGCTTGCTGATATTCTTCTGCTGCTTGTTGGTAGCGTCCGTTGCCTTGCAGGGCAATGCCCTTGCGGTTATGGTCTTTGGCTGATTCTATAGAAGACTGCGCTAACCCATCCAACCGACTGGTAAGGACAACGGACAGGCAAATCATAGACAGGAGGAATCTTGTTTTTGTCATGTCCTTAAGACCAATCTTCCCCTTGTTATCTGATGACTATGATTTGATTGACTAAGTCCATATTATAGAAGCTAAGCGGTAATATATTGAGCGCTAATTAGTGACTTGGATAGGCAAACGTGAAAAAGAACGTATTACTGATTGTTCTTGGGATTTCTATGCTGTTGAATGCCGCGGGCGTCGTGTTCTTCATCGGCTACTTGCAGGCTAACGGACGCTATCAGGAGATGAAGCGGGAACGTAATGAAATCGTCAAAAACATAACTGTTATGCGTGCTGCCGGCATGATTAGTCCGGAAGGTGAGCCTCTAATAAGAAGGGTCTACCGCAGTCATGTTGATGGACTGGAGGATGCGTTCGGGTTGCTCGCCCCTCTGGCACCGCCTCCGGCTCGCGGCTTGACTCTGGTTGTCTACATGCATGGCATGGGCTCCAATTTCTTGGAGCCATTTGTTAATCCGGCTGACCAGCCGCTAGCAAAAGCGATTGCCAATAAGGATCCGTCCATTGTTTTCATGTCCGTCAATTACCGGGGCAAAGCATCTTGGGGCAATGACGCCTCTATTTCGGACATCAATCAGAATATCCGTCACGTGATGGAAGAATATCCAATTGACAAGATAATTTTGGTTGGTACGTCGATGGGCGGCTGCACGGTGTTGAATTATGCAACTAAGGCTCCGCAAGATATCAAGGACAAGCTGCAAGGCATTGTCAGCGTGGAGTCAGCCGGTGATTTGGCTCAGCTCTACAGAGAAACCAATCATCCGGCTGTGCAAGGCGCGATGATTGAAGCCTTAGGAGGTACACCAGAGCAAAAGCCAGACGCTTACCTAAATAGCAGCTTCTTGCATAACATAGGCAATTTGCCGAAGCATGTGAATGTTGCTGTTGTGTCGGCAAAAGAGGATCGCATCGTGCCGCCGCGCTTGCAAAGAGATATAGTGGAAGCATTGAATAAGCAAGGCGTGCATGTCAAACTCATTGAAGTAGATGAAGGACATGGGGCCCCAGAGGCGTCCGTATACTTGTCCGGAGTCGATTTCGCTAAAAGTGGAAGCTAGTTACAGAACGGGAGAATGTCAATGGTTTCTGAGATTGAAGGTCAACGTGGCAACGAGCAGGCTGATGCCTCTCGCAATCCGATTGATTCCGGAGCTGAAGTTTGGATACCGGAATTTGGCATTTTTGACACCATGTACCTTGAGCCGGAGAAAAAATATCAGGGACGCCTTTATCGTATCTCTCCTGATTCAGTACGCATGGTTTCCGAAGTCTTAGGTTTTACGGCGCGATTTGATGCCCCCACTGTACGTGGTGCTCATATTGATGTTGTAAAAACAGAAGGGCATGCTGCCTTTGAAATTGACCGCAATACCAAACCGACAGATATTGGATTGCGTTATTCGCGTGATCGTTGGACGTCATTAGACTCGGCAGCCAACCAAGGTGAAGACAGGCTGCGTCCCTGGTTGACGACATTTTACGAGGCAAGATTTTTGCCGGAGAAAACCTTGTCTACTTTGGCAGAGCATATGCGGATCAAGGCTGATGATTTAGTCAATTTTTACGTGCGCATCAATCTTAAAGATCGCTTGGTTGGATTAATTGCTCAAGACGATCAGATAGAAGCATTTCCATCCGGTGCCTTTACCGTTTTTGCTCTGCCGCAAGGACACCTCGCCGTTATTCCTCTGACAGAAATTGCTGATCAGACTTCTCAGCAGGCAAAGCCGGCACAAGCTGCGCAGCAATATTCTTCTAATTACGCAGCATCGGCAAGTTCCGAACCAGGCGTTAGATATGCCACTTACTCTAAGAGCGAAATTGAT
>SBAT01000359.1 GCA_005240105.1 Chloroflexota bacterium | reverse complement strand
GAAGGAGGTTACTGTAAGCACGTCCTTGAGATTTGCCGGTGTCCAGCTGTAGGTCGCCTCTTTGTTGTTGCCTGCTGCTACGGCAAAACACATGCCTTTCTCTACTGAATTGTGGATTGCTTCTGCGAAGGCTTTGTGTTCTTTCTTCAGTCCTAAGCTTAAGTTGGTCACTTCGATTGCGTCTACGTGTTCAGTTACATAGTCTATTCCTGAAATAACATCAGCAACAGTTCCTGAACCGGTGGCATCAACAGCTTTTACGGCCCACAAGCGTGCCCCTTCGGCTACACCTGCTACGCCAATGTCATTGTTCTTTGCACCGGCAACGCCTGCTACTTCAGTGCCGTGTCCTTGATCGTCGTTGCCGCTGGTTGTGCGCTCGACGAAAGTAACATCTCTATAGACATAAAGGTCTGGGTGATTTTTTTCAATTCCAGTGTCAATGATGGCAATGTCGACATTTTTGTCGTGTCTTGGACCGTTGAATGTTTTGCCTATACGGGCGATGCCTGGTGGAATTACTTGGGCCGGCTGCTCGTCATCGAGGCGCGTCCAGGTTGGTTTTTCTTTCTTGTCGAGTTTTACGAGTCGGTTAGCTTCAATGAAACGCACGCGCGAGTCATGTGCAAGCAGGCGTCTCTCAGCCGGCGTCAGTCGACAAGCAAATCCGTTAAGTGCATGGCGGTAGACTCTAAGATGTCGGTCATTGTCTTTAGACAGCTTGTCTAGTCCCAGTTCATTCAGGACAGAGTTGACATTACACTTGGGATCAAGTACGACAATAAATTCGTTGGGTATTTTGTCGCCGCTGTGACCTGATTTGAGGACGCGATCGCGCGGCTCCAATCGATGACGATGAGCCTCATCGACTAATTTGTGATGATGATCTTGGATGTCGTGTTGATGGTGATGTTTGAATAGGTCGGTAATTAGTTCGAACATAATGTCCGCCTGCCCGGGCTGAGCTGTGTAAGCTAGTCTAGTGGCTGCTTTAGGCTATGTCTGTGCGAATAATACTTAGGAGCTGGGGCAAGCATGGGATATTCCCCCATGAGGACGACTGGCTTTGGACCCCATTGTTGGATTTCTTAGAGCTGCGGAAGATCTCTCCACTCCTTCGCTAGCGCTCAGTTGGTCGAGATGACAAAACGAGGGGGCGAGATGACAAAGGGGGAGGACTAAAAGGAAATTACAGGCGGTTGTAATTTGAGTTCGTCAAAAGCGGTGGGCTTGGGGTCTAGTTTGTCGCGCAGTACTTCAACAGCCTTTTGTAGTTGAATGTCTTTTAAATCTTCGGGACTTCTCTTAACGATTGGACCACCTGGATCGGTCCACCAGGGACCTTTGCTTTGGCGGTAATCATCAGGGGTCAATTTGACTTCGTAGTCCGGCTTAATACCTTTCTTGTTAATGTCGGTTCCGTTAGGTGTTAAATAACGGGCAATGGTTATGTGAATTCCGGAGCCGCCCGGTAGTTTGGTTACAGACTGCATGAGTCCCTTGCCAAAGCTTGTCTCCCCGACTAATTCAGCACGCTGATTGTCACGCAGGGCTCCACTGGTAATTTCTGAGGCACTGGCGGATCCATGGTTGATCAAAACGATTATTGGCTTGGTGTAGAAAGGATGCCCTTGAGAAAAAGCTGATTGAATTTTGCTGTTGCGGTCGACGGTTGAAACAATTATTCCGCCAAAGAGGAAATTATTGCAAACATCCAGCGCGTTGGTGACAAGTCCGCCTGGGTCGCCGCGCAAGTCAAATATGATTCCGCGAGCAGGAGATAGTTTCGAAATTGCATCACGCACTTCTTGTCCGGCAGTCTCTGAAATGAAAGTGCTCAGTCGGAAATAACCAATTTCACTGTCCAGCATTTTTACAGTTTGCACTGATTTGACATGGATTTCCGCGCGTGTGAGCGTTATTGTTTTGTATTCTTTCCCGTTGCGTAAGATTTTTAGTGAGACCTGTGTATCTACCGGACCACGGATCATCTGCGAGACAGCACTTGCTGACAGACCCTTCGTTGGTTTGCCGTCAACTTCAATAATTTCGTCCAGAGGCATAAAGCCGGCTTTTTCAGCCGGTGTTCCTTCCATTGGCGCAACGACAACAGTTTTTTGTGATTGATCCGGAGCTATTTGCAATCCGATGCCGAACATCTTGGCTGAGATAGCATTGGTTTCGTCTTTGAAAGCTGCCGGTTGCAGAAAGCGTGTGTACTGGTCATTGAGACTAGTCAGCATTGTTTCTGTAGCTTTATAGGCATCATCCATGGTTTTTAATTTGCCATCGTAATGATGCGCCCACTTATTCCAATCCTGACCGTTGTAGGTAGGATCATAATAAGTATCGCGGACCATGGTCCAAGCTTGGTTGTACAATCCCGCAGGCGTGGCATCCTTGCTTGCGGTATCCGTAGCCATAGCCAGGGAAGCTGGATGCACAAGGATAGTTGATAACGAAATTAAGACACTAAGGCAGCGCCGAATTTGCATAGCACGCATAATAACAGAATTGTGTCACTGCTAAAACGGCTGCTTAATTGTCAATATTGTTTAGCTTTTTGTACAGCCGCTGAAATATTTGGCAGTCCGTATCCGTAATAAATATTCCAGGAAGGCGAATTGGCTGCCTTTTGGCAGGTGCTGGTTAAAATACTCTGGACAACAGTATTTTTCAGTCCAGGTTTAACCGCCCAGACCATGGCAGCAGCTGCTGCGCAAAGTGGCGCAGAAAAGGATGTGCCGGCAACCACTACGGCTCTGTCTCTGTTGTCCACGCAGAATATGTCACGACCCGGTGCTGTAAACCAAGTGGTGTTGCCGTAATTGGAAAAGGATGAAAGCATGCCATTGCTATCAATGGCAGATACCAACATCATGTATGGTGCCGATGGATAACGGTCGGCGTAGCCTGAGTTGCCGGAGGCAATGAAGGTGAGACCACCTTTGGTGTAATAGAACCACTGCAATGCCTCATGCAATGCCGGATGTCTTGATTTGTCTCCGAACGAACCATCTGATGGACCGGCACTGATATTAAGTATCTTGATGCCGCGTGAGCCGGCATTGTAAATTGAATTGACAATGGCAATTTCAGAAACGTAATTGCCGAAGGCTATGTTGGTTGGGTAGATGTAACTCATGTAGGCCGGAGATGCAATACCAAAGCCATTGTTGTTGAGGGCGGCAGCGGTTGTGGAAACCATCGTGCCGTGCCCGATGTTGTCTGTCGTGTTGGATGTGAATGTTACTCCGTTGAAACCTTGATAGACTTTGCCTCTGAGATCTCTTCCGTTAGCATTAACACCAGTGTCGATGATCCCTAATATTTGTCCTGAGCCCTGGCTGATTGACCAGCCTTCAATAGCTTTCATGGCTTTCAAATGCCACTGTTGTGAAAAATACGGATCATTGGTTGTCGGGGTTACTGATACGGCATTCAAGACATTGCGATAGCAACGCTGCATGCCGTGAAAATTCTTGTCTTTGCCTAGCTTCTTTTCAGTTTCCGCTAACTTGCCTTTTTCAGTTTTGACGACATAAACAATATGTCCGTCGGCGCCAAACTGATTGACGATGGTGCCATTAACTTCCTTCAGGGCGTCAGTTATATCGTCTTTGTCTGCTCCTGGATTGGGAGAGATCATAATAAGGTCATCTTCGTAAGATGCTTGCTGCTGAGCCTTGGGGGTTGGCAGCTTTTGTGGCAGTTTGAGCTCGAATTGCTCCTGGCAGAAAGATCCTTGCGCCGTAAATATGGACAGCAGCAGGCTTAAGGTTAAGGCTGACCAAAATTCGCTAATTCTTACCCTGTTTATCATTATTTTCTCCAATGCCTATTGCGCAGACCGACCAGTAGACCCCCGTCTGCTGGTTAAGTAACTTGATTGGTAAACCCTGGCTCAATACTTTAAAGAGCCGAAGGCTGGTTGTCAAGTTAAACGAGGTGGTAGGAAAGGCAGCGTACAATTTGGGAATGTCTATCGTCGTTTCACAGCTCTACTACTATCCGGTCAAGTCCTGTGCCGGCACGGACTTGAAAGCTGCGGTAATTGGGCCGCGGGGCATTAAATATGACCGGCAGTGGATGGTAATTGATGAAGACGGTTATTTTCTTACCCAAAGACAGCTGCCTCGTATGGCGCTCATTCGCCCTGAAATTAATGAGGCGGAGGGCATTTTGAAGCTCAATGCTCCGGACATGCCGGAAATTGCCGTCAAATTAAATTCGGAAGGGCAGAATTTGTCTGTCACCGTTTGGGATGATACTTGCTCAGCATTGTATGAAGGGAATGAGGCTTCTCATTGGTTCACGCAGTTTTTAGGCGTTGAGACGAGATTGGTAAAATTCGCTTCTGGTTATGTCAGGCAAGTTGATCAGAATTATGCCAAGCGAAAAGAGGATCAAGTTGGTTTTGCGGATGGCTTCCCATTCCTTCTTCTCACTGAGGCAAGTTTGGCTTACTTGAATAGCCGGCTAAGTGAAGCCCTGCCAATGAATCGCTTTCGTCCAAATATAGTTTTGTCCGGCGCGCGGGCATTTGCTGAAGACTCTTGGAAAAAAATTGTCATCAATGGAGTCAACTTCGATGTGGTTAAACCATGTGCTCGTTGCGTGATAACCACTGTCAATCAGCAAACAGGTGTAGCCGGTACTGAGCCGCTCAAAACATTTGCCGGCTTTAGGAGAGCCGATGGTAAGGTGCTCTTTGGGCAGAACCTAACTCATGCTAACGAAGGCAAAATCTCTCTAGGAGACCAAGTTGAGGTTGTCTATACGGACAGCTCTCTGTCATTCTGAGGAGCAACGCGACGAAGAATCTCGTCACTTAAGCTACGAGATTCTTCGCTTTGCTCAGAATGACGCTCTTTGAGTGCTCAAGACGGTGAGTATTCCGGTCGGGCGGACAGCACAACCATGCAGAAGAAGGGATCTTCGTTCTTACCGTCCGCCTCATCAGTATCATCAAGCTCTTGCCACAATTGAGTAATTCTCTCGTGGACAGAACGCAAATTCTGGCGATCAATTCCACCAACTGAATAAAGACTGAGGGTGCACCCTTCGTGCAGTCCGTCGGGATGAACAGGAAGTTCAAATGATTTTTGCGCTTCGGCTAAGAGTTTTTGTTTGTCGAAAATTTGATCCGTCAAGATAGCCGACTTGTCGATATTGTCCTGCTCGGTAATGGAGGAAGCCGTGAGCATGCTTAAGGCTCTAGCTGGAATAACGTCTTGCAATAAACAATGATAAAACCTGCTTTCATCAGCCTGTAAGGCATCGCAAAGTGTCTTGGCAGTCTCTGTACTTACCTGTTTCTTTCCTAACTCCAGATCGCGATAGTATGTGCTGCTAATGGGTAATGCGTATTCTTGAACATACGCTTTGATGTTTTGATGCCCGCGAGCAAGCCGGAGATCCAACAAGAATTTTCCGAGGTGGGTTGAGACTTGCTTCATTTGCCACCATCCTCAGATCGAGAGGAGATGATTATCTGCGATGAATAAGCCTGGCTATTTTCGTTTAGTCCAGTATTGGATAAGCGAATCTCATTCATCAGTGCAGCTACCCTTGCAAGAACAACCTTGTGCTTTTCTTTGCGAATATTCCTAATTCCAAAGCGCAAAAGGGTGACATCTTGTTTTAAGCCGGTATTCTGCACCCTGCTGAGTGATTTCTCAGTTTCGGCTAAAAGCCACTTATTGCGCAAGCCCTTGTTAAGGTCTTTGGGCAGCAAGACTCGGGCACTGGTTATTCGCCTTGGCGTTGCATTGGAAATGGCAATTAGTTTTAGCCCATCGAAGATACTGATTACTTCCTCGACTGGTGTTTCGATAGAACTGCTAGTCAAAAAATACGCTAGCTGTTTATCCGTTACACCGGCAGGACTGTTACAAGCTATGAAGAGCAGAGCGGAAAACAAGTCCAAACGCTTGGAGAAGAATTCATTTGTTCGATCATCAAGGATGTGGAATTGATTGGGCAGGTAGAGGTAAAACCAGCTATCTGGTTGCTTATTTGCTAACTCGCTGAGCGTTTTTGCGGGAGGTGAAAGCGTGTCGACGATGCTTTCCGGCAGGAAGTCCTTTAGATAATAGTAATAAAACGAGTGCATGTCTGCTTCCAGGGCGGTGCAAATTTGCTCGGAAGTCTCGATGCTGACTGTCTTTCGGCCGTTTTCAAGATCTCTGTAATAGGTGTCTGTAATCGGCATTGGGTACCGGCGCAAGTAGTCACTTACGCTGTCAAAACCTCGCGCCAAGCGTAGCTTGCGCAGATAGGAGCCCAAGTTAGTAGGGGTTTTTACTAGAGCCTGCATGACTATAAGTCTAACGCAAGTCAGTCCACATGCAAGCTTTGCAGACTCCAGGGTGAATTATTCGTCTGTAAGTTTTGGACTAGTTCAGGAGAAACTGCTTGATGAAGACGGCTGTCGCGTAAGACAAGTAGTCCTGGTTGTTCTTTTTGGCAAAGCCGTGACCTTCATCTTCAGCCATGAGGAACCATACAGGAGTGCCGTTTTTCTTCAGTGCTGAAACCATTTGCAGCGATTCGCTCGCCGGCACACGTGGATCATTTTTCCCTTGCACGACAAACAAAGGCTTCTTGATCTTGTCTATGTTGTTGGTTGGTGCAATTTTTTCCAGGAAAGCGCGCATTTTTGGATCGCGTTCGTCGCCATATTCAACTCGGCGTAAATCGCGGCGATAACCTTGAGTGTTGGTTAAGAAGGTCACTAGATTGGATGGACCAACAATGTCTTCTGCGCAGCGGATCTGATCTGCGTAAAATGTGGCTATTGCCAGAGTCATGTGACCACCATAACTTCCACCTGTCACCATTACGCGATCGGCATCCAAATCAGGACGTGTGGCAATCCAATCAAGCAAGGCTTTGATGTCCTTATAGGAGTTTGTACGTAAGTATCCGTTGTCTAGTTTGAGAAATGATTTTCCATAACCGGATGATCCACGAATGTTTGGAAAAATATAGACTACGCCAAGCTCATTGATGTAATAGTTGATGCGACCTAGGAAAGCTGGACGGAATTGTCCTTCCGGACCACCGTGGATATTGATTACAACTGGTCTCTTACCCGTGAATTTAGCCGGTGGCTTATAGAGAAAACCGGAGATGTTTTTGCTGTCGAAACTTTTCCACTTCACGAGTTCAGGCTCGGCAAATTCCCAAGTCTTCATTGTTCCTGTTTCGCTATCTGTCCATTTTTCAATACTGCCTGTATTGATATCGAGCGAATAAATATTTGTTGGTGATTTGGTAGTGTTTACGTTAAAACCCAATTCGTGATTGTTGTGATGCCATTCCAAGCCACCGATTACGCCAATGGGCAATTGCTCGATTTTCTTGTCCGCTCCGGAACCTATGTCAAGCACATGCAAGACGTCGGTACCATCTTCGTTAGTTGTGTAGGCAATGTGCTTGCCGTCGTCCGACAAGGTGTAGCCATCGACATCCCAATTGATGTGAGTCAAAGTAGTGTGCTTGCCGGTTGCAACATCAATGGCTGTAAGTCTGACAAACTCGGAGTCTCTGTCTGTGGTGGTGTAAATTGTTTTGCCGTCAGGGCTGAACCTACCTCCCTCGTAACAGGCTTTCTCCGCCTGCTTGCCTGGTGTCAGTAGTTTCTTCTGTCCATTTTGCAGGTCAAGCAACCACAAATATGTTTCATTTATGGATATAGTCTCGTCGAGAATCAATTGCTTGCCGTCATCTGACCAGCTGGATGCACTCCAGCCGCCACCATCCAGTTGGGCAACCAGATGATTAGTTTTAGGATCGCGGGGATCCATTACATAGATATCGACATCATTGCCATTACGTCTGGTGCTGCCATAGGCAATTTCTTTGCCGGATTTTTGCCATGCGCATCCGGTGTTGCGTGATTTGCCGTCGGTAAGCAGTGTGATTTGGAGACTGTCTAGATCGTAACGGTAGAGCTGATGGAATTCATCGCCACCGGAGTCTTTTGAATAGAGAAAGAAATCGCCCTTTGTTGGTTCAAACGAGCCTCCGGCTACGGCATCTCGGAAAAAGGTCAGTTGTTTTCTCGCTCCACCCGGCATACTTAGTAGGTGCACCTGTGTTGTATCTCCAAAGCGCGTGTTCATTAGACACACTCTTTTGGTAGGGTGCCAGCTGGTTATGTTGGACGAGCGGAATTGACTATAAGAATCGACGGAATTTGCTAATTCTTGTGAGATTGCCGGAATCCCTTCGCAAATTAAGTTTAAACCCGGCTGAATAATAGCTTGACCGCTTAGTGCACCGAGAGCTACTAGAGCAGAGAAAATCAAGTGTTTCATTTTAATTCCTTGAGTTGGACAGAATAATTTGATCGCCTTCAAATTTTTCAATTATTGCTAGTGATTCAACTGGAATGTTGAGATCCAGCAATTCAGAGCGACCGCCTTCGAAGGATTTTTCAATCACGGCGCCAATGCCGACAAGCGTTGCACCGCTTTCCTGAATGAGCCTGACTAGAGCCTTTATTGTTCTAGCCGTTGCCAGAAAATCATCGAGTAACAAGATGCGATCATCGGCGCTCAAATACTCTGGCGAAACAAGCAATTCAACACGACGACCGTGAGTGTGAGATTCTGCCGATTGGCGAAACGGTTGACCGCCCATTGTTACTGGCTTGTGTTTACGAGCAAACACAACTGGTATTTCCAGCGCCATAGCTGTTGCCAGTGCCGGCGCGATACCACTTGTTTCCGCTGTGAGTATCCTTGTCGGGTTTAAGTGTTTAAATCGTCTGGCAAACTCCAGTCCTATTTCGCGCATCAGCACTGGATCAATTTGATGATTCATAAAGGAATCAACTTTGAGAATGCCATTGCCTAAATGCTTGCCATCTCTTTGGATCCTGGCACGTAAAGCTTCCATCTTGCTACATCCTTTGCATGTCCGATGCTTTAGCATCAACAATTGTATGCCGCCGAGATGGGGCCTACAACATATGTAAACCTATCTGGTGCAGGTTTGGTGAACTAGGTATTGTCACTCTGAGCGCCAGCGAAGAGTCTCGTAACTTAAGGCGCGAGATTCTTCGCGGAGCCTGCCCTGAGTGGGAATGTGCAGTAGGAAATGAAATCCGTAGGGGTATGCGAAGGGCTCAGAATGACGAGTCCACGGTTACGTAAGGACCTTCTTGTAACTGTCCTGACTGAAGCCTATCAAGAGGGTGCGTCCTTTGCGGATGGTGGGTGCTCGTAGATTGCCCGTGGGGCCAAGCATTACAGCCAGGATTTCGGCGTTGCTGGGCTTGTCAGCCTTCATGTCCAGATGGACGGACTTGGTACCCTTAGATGCGTATATATGATCTGCTTCTTTTGCTAGCTTGAGCGCTTCTTTCTCGCCCAATTTCTTGCTGGCGTCGATTGTTTCTTTAGCCTCGACCTTATTTCGCACAAGAAACTCTTGTGCCCGGGTGCAGGTCATTCAACCACGGCGGTGATACATCCAATCTAAACTTGGCATATTTAGACTCCTCAAATTACCCTATAACAGGATATCATCTTGCTTGGCACCCAAATCTAGAGTCTTTCTATGCGCTATCGCTTGGTTAAGTCAGCTACAACCGTCATTTATTTCTCATTGCTTGCGCTCACCTGGGCATTTTTTGACGGTGGTCTTGATGTGCGCTTCGGGCTGGGCGCCGTAATTATTAGTGGGGCATGGCTAATAGTTACCAGGATTCAGATAGGACACCTTCTGGAGACTTACTACGATATTTTGTCCAGACTGGAAGTCGATGTTCCTCTGGTCATGGGTATGTTTCTATCGGGTGCGGCTATCTTTGCTGCTATGCACGAGTCGATAAAAATAATTGCCGCATTGGAATTTGTCGGCTGGACAGTCGTTGCCATTATTTACCGACACAACAGACAAAAATATGAGAAGCAAGGACACGGACCACTGCCGAAAGGTTGCTGGCTGAGTCCCCCGGCCGAGGCTCTTGTTGCCGGTGACTTGATGTTGACTAGCGGGCGCGTGGCTACCAATCTTCACGAAGCTGTTGGGCACGGAGAGATGGCCATTGAAGAGCCGGACGGAGAAATGAAGTCTTTCAGCTCGTACATGAAGGTTGGGCTTGTTCTCAATCCGTTGAGCGCTATAACGCACTCTTCTGCTGAATCCGGCTATTACATTATCTTGCGACTGCGCACACCGTGGACAAAGGAGCAAAAGGACAAGGCTGCTGCTATTGCTCACGAGATGCTTCTAGAAAATGCACATTGGCGAGATGCAAGAAATGCCAGGCGAACTAAATTTATTGAGGGACTGCCGCTTCCACAGTCGTGGAAGGCCACTCTGTTGGTGAAAACAAGGGCGAGTGGCTACGACTGGTTAGGTTTATTTTTTGGCAGACTGGCAAAAGAACATTGGACTTGCATAGGAGCTTGTTTAGAGCTTTATCGGCGTCTAGGTATTCAGACTAACCAATATGGCACAGGGCTTTTGGGGCTGGGTTCGACCATTTTCGACCCCATTATGCCCGTGCGCTTTCTCTCAGATCCGGCACTGCGGATGCTTTCGCTGGATGATAAAGAAGCCTTTGATAAACATTAAATGGCTGTCCAATTTGGTGCCGTTTCGGGTATATACGGAGGTGAAGGCACAAAAGGGGGCAAGCTATGGCTGCGCAAGATCAAAACGCTCACAAGGGTGGGCACGATAAGACAGAGGGACCGAAGCCGGCAGAACAGCAGAAGGCCGATGGAGCACTTGCTGATCATGTAGTTCAAGTGCATAGCAAGCAAGATGGCGACCTTTCTAATCAATTGCAAGAGGCGTCGAAGAATCAGGTGAATCTTGTGAAAGATGGTCAACTTGTTATTGATCCCGCTTTTGGCACGGGCAATGACCGGGGTTATCAGGGCAACGGCCCGACTGACGAGGAGTTAACGAAAAGCTTAGATGACTACATGAAGAATCAGCACTCTGGTGGTTTGATTAT
This sequence comes from Chloroflexota bacterium, assembly GCA_005240105.1. Classification (GTDB taxonomy): domain Bacteria; phylum Cyanobacteriota; class Vampirovibrionia; order Obscuribacterales; family Obscuribacteraceae; genus SBAT01. Next base: position 341 of record SBAT01000359.1, on the reverse strand, counting down.
TAATCCTGTGCATGAGCTGGATCCGCACGTCGTTGACATTCCGAAGTTTCCTGAACCTTCTCCAGGGGGATTCATTCCGGACTACGTAAAAGATCGAGTAACGATGGAAGACTTCAAAAAAGACGTAATGGAAAAGTTTTCGTCTTTGTCACCAGAAAAGCAAAAGGAAGTTGATGCTGGTGTGGAAGCGGTAGAAAAACACGATGCAAAAGCCGTTGCAAAGTTTCTCCAATCGGCCACTCCTGAGCAGAAGGCGGAATTCAAAAAAGAACTTGAGAAAAAAGGCTACGAGGTAACTGAGAAGGTTGTTTCCGCGCCTATTGGCGGGGCCTACGTTAAAG
>SBAT01000388.1 GCA_005240105.1 Chloroflexota bacterium | reverse complement strand
TCCATTTACGCTGGAATCTTCATTCCATTTCGCCTGGAATGATCCTTCCATTTGCTCCGGAAAACACACATTGGCTTCGTTTCAACAGCAGAATGGCCTTGTTATGAACGGTGGTGACATACTGCTCAAAATGACAGCCTTCTATCTTATTTTTGCTCCGGCCGGCTATTATCTTTCTGTAGATTCTTTCCTTAAAGCGAAACGATTAGGTACACAATTATCCTCGCAAGGAGATCCAAGCGGATGGCCGCAACGACTCTATAGATTTCTGATTGCGCTCATTTATTTTCAAGCGTTCTGGTCCAAGCTTGATGATAAGACTTGGCTGGATGGAAGCGCGATTTACTACGTCTTGAGACAAGAGGAATTTCTGCGCTTCCCAGTAGCATGGATAGCCAACAATCTTTGGCTATGCCAAACACTTACATGGGGTACTCTGGCAATTGAATTTGGCATGTGGTCATTGATATGGTTCAAGGAGACACGCTATTTTGTGCTCGCTGGAGCACTACTGTTGCATCTTGGTATTGAATACACGATGAACTTGCCAGTCTTTGAATCGCTAATGATTGCTTCCTTAGTCGTATTCATACCCTCGGAAGATTTGAAGTTAGCATATGACAAACTGCGAGCAGTTTTGACTAGGGCAATTGCTGATCAGAATAGACAAGCTAGTTGATAGGCATGTTCACGAGACTTTAATCTGAATTCCGTAAGATTAAAGTAGACGGACTCGGAGAAATATCATGCTTTATACATTAATATCAATACTTTTACTTTTTTGGGTGATTGGACTAGTCGCCAATGTTGGCGGCGGTTTCATTCATGCACTTCTTGTGGTGGCACTTGTCGTGTTTATATTCAATATGATCACTGGCCGAAACGCTAGCGTTTGATCGCCACAGAAACTACGCTTTTTTGTCCTCATCCTCATCTGGCTTATGCCGGGCTTCTGCCCATTTTGTTTCTTCCCTTTCGCCGATCTCTATTTCCTTCGCGGTTTGCTTGGTTTCGTCGCGTAACAGTTTGCGATCTTCGTGCATCACACCATGCTCGGCAGCCTCGACTGCCTCCGATACGCACATCAGCATTCTAAATTGCTCATGCTACCGAACAGCCACCTACAGTCGATCAAATCTTAAGCTTTGGGGCTGGGAGCCCCGGTTATTAACAATTGGGAAACCTTTCGCTCTGAATTGTACCTACCTATGTAAATGAAGGAAGGTACCCAATGAAACAATTGACACTATTAATTGCGCTCAGCACTCTAGTCGGAATAGGTTCTGGCTTCAGTACTCCAGCGCAAGCACAGGGCTATTACTACGATAGTCCCTACAGTTCTTACGAAACTTATGTAAATCCTTACAATCAAGGCTATTACAATAACCAAGGCTATTACAGCAACTATCAAGTTTCTCCCTATCGCCATCGCAAATATGTCCGTTCCTACGGTTATCCGTATAACTCGTATAACTATGGTTATCGCTACAACAATAACCGAAGCGGCGGAAGAATTGCAGCGGACATCTTAAACCAGATATTTTAAGTAGACTCTGGACTCTTGAAGTTAGGCTTCTGCCTTAGTGGTCCATGTCGTCAGGAAAGGCGATTGTATGACCGCCAGCCAGGCGGATCTCGACAGCGTTGGCAGAATGATGGTTAGTGTTAGAGCATTTTTCTCCAGCAAAAGTTCCGGCTATGGACTAGCGGCAGATGGAGTTCTACGGGTCCGTTCGTGAACATGTCCACTGGTGGCTATGCCAATGACTAACATAACTAGTCCGCCCCAGATAGCTGGTTCCCAGCCAGTGAATGAAAGAGTAGCGGGCATGATGTCGGCTACATATCTGAGAACAAGCGCCGGCAAGAGCCAGAACCCTAACAACCATGCTGGAACAAGGATAAGCATAGCCATTCCTAGCGTGCCAATGGTCAATATTGCACTGATGGCAATGGCAAGAGATTCAATCACCCAGCCGAGGAAAGCGAACACAACGCCGGCGCCGAGAGCATGGAGAAAGTTGCCGTGAAACTCAATGCCATGGATCATGGGAAAGATAAAGTAGAATGCGCTGGCAATGAGTACCAAACGAATCAAATAGCGTTGCATTAGCTGTTCCTCTTATTTATGAACCCGTATCAAACTATGCTTAGTTGACTCGAATGCCAATTTCGGATCGCTTTTCGTTGATATCGGCAACATCTCTATTTAGCGATGATTCTAATTGGTCAAGCTTAGCGGAAATGGCCCGCGCCTTTGATTCGGTGAGTTCGCCATTCTTTCTGGAACGCATTTCCAGTGACGATACCTTATCCATTTTCTCTTTTAGGTTAGAAACGTCATCGGAAGACAGCCGTCCGGCTTGATACTCGTCATTGATTCTTTGTGATAGATGCAACTTGCGGAAAGTGATATTGTCAACCATGGTCAGCCGTGTATCTTGGACCACAAACTGTGGGGCTACTACTGGTGTAACAACCGCCGTAGGATATAGTCTTTGTCCCAGGATGTTGAGATCAGAGGCAACCACAAGAGCCTGGCGATAGGTGAGCGTGCCACCAGCTACGCGAAATGATGCTTCGTTGGCAGCGATTCGGTTAAGTTGTGCACGCATGTCAGCTGCCTGGGCAGCTGTAATCTGACCACGAATCAAGGCTTGTGCGATTTGTCGATCGAGATCTCTTCTTCTGGAGTTAATTGACACAACTAATACTTCCGTGGCCGGTGCCACGCTTACATCAACAATATTGCCAGCCGCATCGACTGTGGCAACCAGGTTACCGCTTGGTTTATCAACTATTACAAGACCAGACTGAAGCGTTCTTCCATCTACTAGCCGGGCTACTGGATCGTAGTGTCCGACGGGGATGCCTGTAACAGGATCAACCACAAAATAATTGCCACTGGCAGACAGATTGAACACAGGCGCAGCTGCGCTTGTGGTTGTTGTTTGCGTTGTTGTAGTTTCAATAGTGTCTGCTTTGGCCAGACAGAAACTGGACAGCAGTAAACAACTGCTTAAAAGTATGAATGACTGCTGATTGTTCATTGGTTTATCCCTCGATATTAAAGTCTATATTTCTAGTATTTAGAGAATGTGTTAAAACTGGGTGAATTTCCTTTTGCGCAACAACAAAAAACACAATCAACACCGCGATGGTTCTGATTGTGTTTTTTTGTCATCCTAAATCAATTTACTTATGTGAATATTTAATATACTCCAGTTACAGGCTTTCCTCCATTGCTGGCGATGAATTGATCAAGCTCGGAGCCAACGTGATCGAAAGCCTTGAATAGGGTTCTAGCTTGTTCGTTAGTGAATTCTCCATTTATAGCGCCCTGGCGGAACTGGACTTCCATAACTGCTATGGCATCTAGCTCTTTTCTCAAGTCGTTGACCTGGGGGCGTGACAAAGTGCTGTGGGCCAGTGCAAGGGAGATCTTTCCTTCAAGCTCTGCTCTGCGCATGGCAATTACATCAAGTTGGACAATTTCGCCATTGAAGACGATGAATCGACCATTACTCATGATTGGCATAAAGGGAAAAGCATATATTGCATTTAGCCTTTGACCAACAACGTCTAAACGTGCTGCAATAACTGCTATCTGTGACATTGGAATGGCGTCACCATACTTTCTAGCAGCAAGTTCTAATTGTGTGATTACATCTAATTCGGTGCGCAAGTCATCTGCTTGTACTTGGGTTAGCTTTCCGGTCGCCATGCCCTCACCGATAACTTTTAAAAGTTCACGGCGTTTGGTATCGATGGTTGTAAAATACAGGTCCGGCTTTACTGTAGTTGCCTTTATTGTTGTCGTTGTCACTGTGCTGCTAGCAGTTGGAACAATTGCAGTCTCGCTTGTGCTGGTTGTTTCTTGGACAGTAACTGCGGTTTGAGCATTTGCCGGCAGAGCAAAGAAACAGAAGCCGACCGCAATCAACCAACATAATGTAGTTGAGAGTTTTCTTCTAATAGACATATTGAATCTCCTTAAAATGGTATTGGTCGGCGTCGAATGAGCATATTGCAGCGCTTACTATCAGTATTTGTGAGATGTGTTAAAACTGGGTGAATATTGACTTGTGCGGCAATCTTAATTTATCTGGACTTTATTGCTGGCTATGAACGAATCAAGTTTGGTACCAACTCGATCAAAGGCTTGAAAGAGAGCTCTGGTTTGTTCGCTTGTAAATTCTCTCTCGAAGAGTCCATGGCGAAATTGCACTTCCAACGTTGCTATGTCATCGAGTTGTGCCCGCAATTTTTTGACCTGTAAGCGCGTCAAAGTGTTATCGGCCAGTGCCAGTGATATTTTTCTTTCAAGCTCCGCTCGGCGCATAGCAATGACATCAAGTTGAACAATCTCACCGCTAAATGCGGTGAATAGACCATTTGTCATGATTGGCACGAAGGCGAAGGCATATATGTTATTGAGCTTTTGACTGATAGTGTCTAAACGTGTGGCAATGACTGCTATCTGTGCATATGGAACAGCAGCCCCATACTTTTTATAGATAAGTATTAATTTCGCTACTGAGTCTAGCTCGGCTCGTATGCCATCTGCCTGTAATTGGCTGAGCTGTCCGTTCGCTACGCCTTCGCTAATTACCTTTAGAAGTTCACGACGTTTGGTATCGAAGGTCAAAATGTACAAGTCCGGTTTAACTGATGCTTGTTTTATTACGGTCTTTGTCACTGTAGTGTCAGACGAACTTTGGGCACTTGTAGGAAGAGCCGAGAAGTAAATGCCGATGGCGACGAGCCAACATAATGTCTTCAAAAGTTTTGTTCGGCTAACCATGTTGAACCTCCTCGAATACAAAATTGCGCACGATGCCCGTACGGCGCATATCCTCAGTATTAGGCAAGCACGTTAAAATGGAGTGAAAATAATGTCCTAAAAACTATGATTAACAGTCCCAGCTGGCATTTGTGAGGCGTTTGGAACGTCTTTGTTAGTGGCAAGTGCATTGAAGCTGATCATTAAAACTGTTCCGGCTCCAATAATAATTGCTGCAACCAGAATGGCGGCAATTACCCAAAGCACATTCTGAAGTTCAACGAGTTGATTACCCAGGGCAGCAAATCGAACATCGAGAGTAGTGAAGCGCGAGTCCAGGGCTGTAAACCGGCCGCCTAATTCTTTAAATCGCGAATCCAATGCTACAAAATGTTTGTCTAATTCTCCAAAACGCGAATCCAATGCCACAAAACGCTTATCTAATTTTCCAAAGCGTAAGTCAAGCGCCGAGAAGCGGGTGTCTAAAGCAATTACATGATTATCAACTGATGTTAGTGGGTCATAGAGTTTTTCGATAGGACTGTGCAATCGTCTGACTGGATCTGTCAGGGTGACGATCGGCGCTCTAATTGTTTTGAGTTCATTCTGCAATGCTTTCATATCATTTTCTGCCCTAATCATTTGATCAAGCAGAACCGCTGTTTGCCCCTGAATTCCAGACATATGATCCGTGAGCTCTACTGTACCTGGGTGTAGACCATCTACAGATGCCCTGAGATCGGCAATGTGCTTCTCCAGCCTAACAACTTCCTCCTGCAAGCGAACGACTGGTGCGAGAAGCCATCCTCTAAGTCCTTTAGGACTAGACTTCTTATGCTCTTTTTCGGTTCGCGGTGTAATTTGTGGATTTATTGCTACAAGGGACGCACCATTAATAATGTCATCTGCAAATGAAGGTAACTGCAAGCAGACCAATGAAATCAGAGTTATAAAGAACATATATGTGCACTTCGGAATCACCGTGTTTGCAACCTCGTGAAGATAATTTCATTATACGCCTTTCGCTGATTACGCAGACATCGCTACGGGCTGGCTGGAAATAGCTCCGTTGCTCCGGCGCTGTCATTCAGACATAACGGTCGCACTCGATGCGATTCGATATATACATATATATTGGAATGTATTGGAACATGCGTAACGTCAAAGTCCGGTTAAAGTGCTCACTTAGACTGGTTATATGTCATCTCAACAGGCATTTTGGCAAGACCTGTTCCGGGAGTTATCACTGGAGCATAGTACGGACCTTTGTATCGGTCAATTGCCATGCTGACGGCAGCGGCAGCCTTCATTATTGTGCCAGTCATACGAATATCATTGGTGGCTTTTGAGTGTCTCAGCTCCAGAAGCAACGGCTGCAACATAAAGTAG
>SBAT01000035.1 GCA_005240105.1 Chloroflexota bacterium | reverse complement strand
GCCGGACCTGGTGGTTATACAGCAGCTTTGCGTGCAGCAGAGTTGGGTATTAAGACCATGCTTGTTGATAGCCGCGAAAAGCCAGGTGGCGTGTGCTTGCACGTTGGTTGTATTCCTTCCAAGGCGTTGTTGCATGCAGCTGAAGTAATTGATTCCAGCAAAGCAGCTGCTCAATTCGGCATTACGTTCCAAGCTCCTAAAATTGATATCAATGCATTGCGCAGCTGGAAGCAAGGTGTCACAGACAAGCTTGCCCAAGGTATTGTCGGCATGTGCAAAAGCGCCGGCGTAGAAATTGTAGTTGGTCGCGCCGAGTTTCAAGACTCGAAGACGGTTCGTGTTGACCAAGAGCACGGCTCTATGCGCGTTAATTTCAAACACGCAATTTTGGCTACAGGATCGCGTCCTGTGGTTCCAAAAGGTCTTGATTTGCAATCCAAGCGCCTGATGGATTCAACATCTGCTTTATCTATTGAAGAAATTCCCAAGAAGTTGCTGATCATCGGCGGCGGATACATTGGTCTGGAAATGGGCACTGTATATGCTGCGTTGGGAAGTGAAGTAACCGTTGTTGAAATGATGGATGGTCTGCTTCCAGGTGTGGACAGAGATCTTGTAAAACCATTGGCTCAGCACTTGCAGGGAACTTTCAAGGCAATTTACCTGAACACCAAAGTTGCCGGCATCAAAGAAGAAAAAGACGGCATCGTCGCAACATTAGAAGGCAAGGATGTTCCGGCTACTGAGAAATTTGACCGCGTATTAGTCTCTGTTGGTCGCAGACCAAATAGTGATGATTTAGGTCTGGAAAATACACAAGTCAAAATTGATGCACATGGTTTTGTGGGCATCGATAATCAGTGCAAGACCAATGACAAGCGCATTCTGGCAATTGGTGATGTCTCCGGACAACCAATGCTTGCTCACCGTGCTATGCGTCAAGGAATTGTCGCTGCTGAAGTTTTAGCTGGTCGCAACACAGTATTTGATAATCGTTGCATTCCGGCAATTGTATTTACCGAGCCGGAAATTGCTTGGGTTGGCATTACCGAAACCGAAGCGAAAGCACAAGGAATAGAAGTCGTCGCCGCCAAATTCCCGTGGTCGGCATCGGGACGCGCGATGACATTGGGCGATCCGGTTGGACAAACAAAGATAATCTACGATCCGCAGTCGACGCTCGTATTAGGTGTAGGAATTGTTGGACCACGCGCGGGCGAACTAATCAGCGAAGCTGCTTTAGCAATCGAGATGGGCGCGGTGCTGGAAGACTTGTTGGTCACCATTCACCCACACCCAACACTTTCCGAGACGGTTAACGAAGCGGCAATAGTTGCTAATAAGCGTATAGAAAGACAAGCTAAAACGGCGGCGAAGGTTTAACCACCCTGTTTTAGATCCCCCTCATCTGGGCATAGTGAAGTCTAGAAGCTTCGCGTGAGGGCTGTTCTATTAACGGGAATTCGCACTACGGCAAGACACACAGCATGGCTGAATTCATTCAGCGATTTCCCTTCGTCGAACACAATTGGGACGGCAGCGAAATTTATCTTTACCATGGTACAAATTGTTTCCGTCGGTTTGAAATTAGAACCGCCGGGGAAATAGCCGTAGGCCGCGCCGGATTACTATTTTTGTGCACAAGCGCCGACCGAGCCTATGATCATGGGCGTGTCGCCGGCTTGCGTGATCAGCAGTTTGGCTACCGCAATAATTTGAGTCATGAAGCTATTTTGCTGAAGGTTAAATTCGATCAGCGTAATTGGGCAGACATCGATTTCGTTTTTAATCTCAATCCTGATCAGCCGATTGGCTGCGATCTATCTATAGCTGTCAACCAACCGATCGATGCCGACAGGATAGTTCAAGTCCTGCACTGTGATCACAGTCTTGAGTTTCTCAGCGATGACAGGTCATCCAGAACCTCCCAAGACGACTGTCTCAAGCAAGGTATAAAGGTCCTGCGTGGAAAGACACCCCGGAATCCAGAAACCTGGGCAGCGAGGGGCTTGGAACGCCTTAACCAAGCGCATGCCCCGGAATTAAGCCTGGATGATGAGCTTAGGCGCTTGCGCAGGCGTAGTCGATAATAAACCTCTTAGAAAACCCCTGAAAACCGGCACTGGATGCCGAAAATGCCGCGTTTGGCAATAAAATTAGTCTAGTCGAACACCTGAAGCGAAGCAAGAGCTGCGGTGAGCAGGTCGCCGCTGAGCGATGACGGGATGCTGGACAGCTAGCGAAGGCATAGGCGATAGCCGAAGCCGGAGCGTTACAAGGAGATATTCAGATGCCAGTAGCAGAGAGCAAAGCCACAGCTTGCCAGCTTTTAATAGGTGGTAAATGGCAGGATTCCAAAGCGACCAGTTTCAGCAATGTAAGCAATCCCTCCACTGGCGAAGTCATAGCTCGGGTGCCGATGTGCGGTACCAGCGAAATTGACTTGGCTGTGCAAGCAGCGCAGAAAGCATTTATCGATTGGTCAGAGACCCCGGTTGTCGAACGTGCCCGCGTGATGTTCCGCTTCAAGGCATTGCTGGACGCCAACTATGAAGACATAGCCAAAATCGTTACGCGCGAACATGGAAAGACTTTGGCGGAAGCAAAAGCGTCCGTGCAGCGTGGTATGGAAGTTGTTGAATTTGCCTGCGGCATCCCTAGCTTAATGATGGGTGAGTCTCTGGAAAATATAGCCCGTAACGTTGACTGTGAAACAATGAGACACCCGCTTGGTGTTTGCGCTGGTATCACACCGTTCAACTTTCCGGCCATGGTTCCTCTCTGGATGTATCCAATTGCCATTACTTGCGGCAATACGTTTGTGCTCAAACCATCGGAAAAGGTTCCGATGTCCAGTATGGCAATTGCCAAATTGCTTCTGGAAGCTGGGTTGCCTGAAGGCGTATTGAATATCGTTCACGGCGGCAAAGACGCAGTCGATGCATTGCTTGAGCATCCATTGGTGAAGGCAGTTTCTTTTGTCGGCTCAACACAAATTGCCAAATACATTTACGAAAAGGGCACGATGAACGGCAAGCGCGTGCAAGCTGCCGGTGGCGCTAAAAACCACATCATCATCATGCCGGATGCCGATATGGAACAAACCGTACATGCATTGCAAGCATCAGCCTTTGGTTGTGCCGGCGAGCGCTGTATGGCCGGCTCTCTAGCGGTTCCAGTAGGCGATGCCGCCGACATGCTCATGCCGAAATTGGCTGAAGCTGCGCGCGGTATGAAAGTCGGCCGTACTGATATGGGCGGCAGTGTTGATATGGGTCCAGTTATTAGTGCCGATCACTTGGCAAAAGTGAAGAGCATGATCGACAAAGGCGTTGCCGAAGGAGCTGATGCCGTGGTTGACGGACGCTCTGTCAAAGTAGCTGACGCACCTAATGGTTATTTCCTTGGACCGACCATTCTTGATCAAGTCAAACCACAATCAACTGTTGTCAGAGAAGAAATCTTTGGACCGGTTCTTTCTGTGGTTCGCGTTAACACCGTTGAAGACGCTATTGAACTGGGAAAACAATGCCCATTCGGCAATGGTGCAGTGATGTTCACCAGCAGTGGACGCGCTGCGCGTGAATTTAAGCACCGCTTTAACGCCGGCATGATCGGCATCAACGTTGGAGTCCCTGCTCCTATGGCTTGGTTCCCATTCACTGGTTGGAACGCCTCTTTCTTCGGCGACTTGCACATTCAAGGCAAAGAGGGGATTCAGTTCTACACCCAGCAAAAGATGACCATGACTCGCTGGTTTGGCTCATCTGGTAAGAAAGGATTCCACGATCCAATTTGGAAAGCTAAGTCCTAAACGTCCATTACATTCTTCGGTGGACGAGTAATGTTTTTGCATAGCCTGAGCTTTTCAAGCAACCAGACCGTGTACCAGGTTATATCTATCTCCCACCAGGCAAAACCATGCCGAGCCGAACGTGGCGCTGCGTGGTGGTTGTTGTGCCAGCCTTCACCCAAGGCTATAAGAGCCACCCACCAAACATTGCGACTTTTGTCGCGTGTGTCATTCAGCCTATAACCCATGGAAGGCATGTGGCAAATCGTATTGACTAATTGCGGGCTCCAAAAGACCATGCCGGAAGCCAAAAGATCAGCAACAAGGGCTATCCAGCCAAAGAAGTAGAGAATTAGCAGGCGAAAAACAATATTTGCGCCTAGACAAGCATATGCTTGCACTGGATTGTGAGTGGTTCCCAGACGGCTATAAATTGGATCCGCCATGAGGTCCGGACAAAGTCGGTGCAAGTCTTCGCTTGATTGCTTTTCCTTCATGCCTAGCATCCAGCCAAAAAGTGCGTGAATAAAACCATCTTCCGGAGCGTGCGGGTCACCGGGCATGTCTGTTTTCTGGTGATGCAGTCTGTGCACGCCAACCCAAACGACAGGACCACCCTGCAGGCAGAAGTAGCCGCCTGACACAATCAGATAACTGAGCCATTTGGGCACAGTCAAAGCCTTATGAGACAAGAGGCGGTGATAACCAAGAGTAATGCCTAAGCCGTGATAGAGGTAGAAGCCGATAAACCAAGCTATGAACGTCAGTACCATAGCCAAAATTGATGAAGAACCGTCTGCCATGCCTGTCTCCGTGAACTGAACCACTCCCTCGATATTAACTTATCAGTTCATTCGTTGCATGGAAAACCGCTAAAGGAGCTAGTCTGGTCGCAAATTAGGACAGGCAGAAAGTTTCCGCTGTTTACATTTTGTTACCCCTGGAGCGGTGACGGTGTGGTTTTCAAGTGGCAAGGGTAGGTCTTTATTGTGACCTATCTTCTGTGAAAGAAAGGTTTGAAAAATGGAGCTAAAACCGAGATTTCCTCAAACCTTAGTAGCCGTTTTTTCAACAGCAATAACATTGTTGCCACCAGCCTTCGCCGTCGACCAAACACCTGCACAAACCAAAAATGGCAGCCACCCAAAAGTAGCGCTCGTGCTAGGTGGTGGTGGCACGAGAGGTTGTGCTCATGTCGGCGTATTGCGCGTATTCCAACAAGCGGGAGTGCCGATAGATTTTATTGTCGGTACCAGCATGGGAGCTGCCGTGGGTGGTTTTTATGCTGCCGGCTGCAGTCCCGAGCAAATTGAGAAAATGATTTTAGACAAGTCAATGATGCGAGCATTTGATACGGTGCCAATTAAGATGCGCGTGGCATTGACGCCAGTATTTTTTGTTCCTCGAATTGTTGGTCACCATTCGCACGAAGGACTTTATCATGGCGGCAAGTTTTGCAATTACGTGAATAATTGTGTGCAGCCTTCCAGTAATATTCGCGACTTCAAAATACCCTTTTATGCTATGGCCACAGATCTATTATCCGGTCAGCCGGTAATTCTCAAGGAGGGCAGCTTGGGACAAGTCCTTCAGGCAAGCTGTGCCGTGCCATTCTTACGGCGCCCAGTTGAAATTGATGGCAAGCTCTTAACCGATGGTGGCATAGTGGCCAATCTACCTGTAAAGCAGGCCCAAGAGCTTGGCGCTGACATTGTCATAGCTGTTAACGTCAACGAATCTATAGCCAATTTGCCTGATGAATATTTCCGTCATCTGGGTTCTGTCAGTCGCCGCTGTTCGTCACTAATGTTAGACAAAATGGACCGCAACGATGGTCAAGCTGCGGATATTCTGGTTAAACCGAACACTAATGGCATCTATCTGTTGTCGCGCAAAATGGCAGACGCCAGAAAGGCTATTGCTGCCGGAGAGGTTGCCGCCCGCGAGGCGCTGCCGAAGATCCAGCAAGTGCTCACCGAAAAAGGGGTCCTGGCGCGCAGCGAGCCCGGAGTCTTCCAGACGGCCGAATTCAAAGCCGCCGATAACCACCCGCCGGTTTCAGGACAGTTCTAAGACGCACCTAAATTCCGCTTTAATTGGGACTTTTCCCCGTTTTGGCCCTTGCCTATTCGTATATATTTCATTAAAGTCACTCTACTGGTCTAGTCGGGCGAGCAAAGTTGGGTGAAAACCGAACCTAGCCGAAAGGAAATATTGATGCGCATAGTCATTACTGGTGGTCCTTCGGTTGGCAAGACAACTTTGATTACGCTACTGCAAGAGCGTGGCTATCCGGTAATTGAGGAGCAGGCGACAAAGACAATTAAGGAAGGCAAGTACCTGCCTTGGGAAGACCGTAATGCTTTTCAGAACGAAGTGTTGCGGCGCCAGGTTGATGAAGAATCTAGACTGAACGACGATGGTCGTGTGGTGTTCCTTGACCGCGGTGTCTTCGATGGCGAAGCCTACTTTATTTATGACAAACTATTTGTTCCGACTTCTTTCTCCAGACTAAATGCCGATCGCTATGATTTAGCATTCCTCGTGGACGAACTGCCATTTTTTGAAACTAACGATGTCCGTCGCGAGAATATTGAATTCACTCGTGAGATCTCGAACATATTGGAGCGTTGCTATATCAAACGTGGCGTGCCGGTCGTGCGTGTGCCATTCATGACCCCTGAAGAGCGCGTTAACTTTGTAATATCGGAAACACGCAAACTTGTACCATCTGTAACAGTTATGTACGCAGACAGCCAAAAGCCAATGGTTGCTCACGGCATGATGTCCGGCTCGATGGTAAATCTGGCCTAGCCCCGTCTGATATTAGATCGGCATTCTTATCCTGCAGGGAATATAGGAACTGAGAAGCGTTTCCTCCCTCGGTAAGAGAATTTTATGCGTGCATCAGAGGCCACTCGATATTACTTTTCGCGGGCAGCGAAAAGACTTGGCATTGGACAACGACTGGAGCGTATTCTTGTAGCTCCTCGTCGGGAAGTGAAAGTTGAATGTACCATTGAGCGTGATAATGGTGAGTTGGCCACTTATGTAGGCTTTCGCGTTCAGCACGATAACTCACGCGGTCCAATGAAAGGCGGGCTGCGCTATCACCCGGATGTCGACCCTGACGAGGTCAATTCGCTGGCTTCACTGATGACCTGGAAAACTGCTGTGGCCAATTTGCCTTACGGTGGAGCAAAGGGCGGTATCAATTGCGATCCAACGCAATTGTCCTATTCTGAATTGCAGAGAGTCACTCGTGCCTTTGTGGATAATATCCACGACATCATCGGTCCAACACTTGATGTGCCGGCACCAGATATGGGCACAAATGCGCAGACAATGGCTTGGATTGTTGATCAATACTCGAAATATCATGGCTGGACGCCGCAAGTCGTCACAGGCAAACCGATTGATTTGGGCGGATCAGAAGGACGCGAAGCCGCTACTGGAAGAGGGTTGGTTTATGCCATCGAGGCCTTACTTACGGACCACGGCAAGCAAATTTCCGATATGACATATGCCATTCAAGGTTTTGGCAATGTAGGCTCGTGGACTGCCCGTTTCCTCAATGCTGAAGGCGGCAAGGTGGTAGCAGTTTCAGATGCTGGCGGCGCTATCTACAACAAGGGCGGCATTGATATTGAAGACTTGATCAATTTCTCCATGGTCAGAGGAGGCATTAGCGGATTTACTCATGCAGAAGCTGTGCCCGCTGACAGCCTATTAGCGACGGAATGTGATGTATTAATTCCTGCAGCCTTGGGAAATGTACTTACGCAGGAAACAGCGCCGTCTGTGCGAGCCAAATTTATTATTGAGGGTGCTAATGGACCGACCACACCGGAAGCGGACGAGTATTTTATTAAAGAGGGCATGATTGTTTTGCCCGACATTTTCGCCAATGCCGGCGGAGTCATTGTCAGTTATTTTGAATGGGTCCAAAATGTCCAGCAGTTCCGCTGGAAAGAAGATCGAGTCAATGCCGAACTCAAAACATTAATGCTCGATGCCTATGCTGAGATTAAGCGGACTGTCAAACATAGCCATTCGGATTTGCGCACAGCTGCCTTTCAGTTAGCAATCTCGCGTGTAGCGAAAGCCGCAGCACTGCGTGGTTTGGAAAACGAGAGCTTCTGCATGCTTGTGCCGCCCAAGTCGCCATAAGGTTAAAAAATGAGGCTGCTAGTTTGACCATAGATTCCCGGTGGAATAATAGATGAACGCATCCATTTAAAAGTTACAGGCAGCTGACCGCTCGGTGCTTTTAGCATCGGCTTGTGATGCAGCGATTTGAACCAAGAGGTATCTCATGGGTACGAAGCGTAAGCAGTCCGGCAACTTATTGATTCTGTTCATAAGCCTTCTTGGATTTATGATTATGATTGGAGTTTTTGTCTTGAACTTCAACCAATTAATTGGTGTTCAAAAGCAAGCTCAGAATGCCATTGACGCAGCTGCCCTGCAGGCGGCCATTGATATGGGACGCATTGTCGTTGATACTCCACAAGGTCGCCTGGCTCTTGTTGATGATCCCAGTGGCGATATTAAATGGCCTGTACGAAGCGTCAACACCCAATTGGCTACTTTGAGACTTGATGCCATCATTGCTGAAAAGCTTGGCAATAAGGCTATGCAGTTTATGGTCAAGCATGATTTAGAGCAAACAAAATTGGCGATTAAATTGCTTAAGGAAAAAATTGCAGCGTCAGCAGCCGGTGCAGCTGGTGCCAAGGATAGACTCGGCAAGGAGGTCAACATAAAGCAATCCGCCTTTGATGCTTTTATGGCTAACAATGCTCGCCTATCCGGCAGCAAGGACCCGCCCAAGGAATTTGAGGTAATCACAGGGCATTTCGAAAGTTTGGCGCAGAAAGGTCAAATAGAAATTCCAGTGCCTAGTCCGGAAAGTGTTGACACTGTCGCATACACTGCCAATAATTCCAAACCCGGTTCTGACGGTCGCAAGTATTATTTGGCAGATGTAGATTATCCGGTAGCTGGAACTTCCGAAAATGTTCGTTTTGGATTTGTTGCCGGTCAGCCCAGCCTTGTGGATAATGCTGCATTCCAAAATGCAGCAGACATGGATATTCCGGTTTTGGTTCAAGTTAAGGCTGCTCAACCTGTGGCAAGAATGGCTGAAACTCGAAGTCCAGAACAACAAAAGGAAGAGGATAAGAAACCAGTGTTTCTGGGTACCGTTGCTACGGCGCAAGTAGGCAATCGGGTTTTGCTAACCAATCCCGGTGTATTGGAAGTAGCCTTCAATGGTGCTGTACCGGCAGACGGGTCTAATGGCACGCCTAGCTTCAAAAGCGTAAAAGCAATCATGAATTCTTCTCCGATTGATGCCACCAGTGCTCAATCAAAAAGTAGCTATCAAGGTTGGGATAAGGAAACCCCTGGCGTTTGGTTCCAAATTGAAGGTGGACCATATAGTGGCGGCGGGGAGCCAGTTAGTAAGCCATTTAAAGGAATTAGTGGTCGAGACGATGATGATCCGTCAGTAGCGCTATCATTTTTTGCTTATGACTGGTTGAGGAGCCTTGCTTACAGACCAAATGCGCAGGCAGTAATTGATGCGCTTAGTACACCATTTTCGCAGGTGGTTGCCGCTGCCGGCGAGAGACGAATCTTTGCTGGTCGTGTTGAGGATGTTCTGCAACCCGCATATGCTCAGGGAACGATTGATTCCACAACCAGTGGTGAACTTTTCATCATTCCGGGTGAGTTTACTCATAACCAAATCATGGTGAATGGGGAGTGGTTGTATGGTTCTGATCCAAGAAATCTAAAGCAATACAAAAACGATCCAGCGGCCTACCAAAGGCAGAACGCGCGCATGTGGGGTTATGTACCTGCTGAAGGTGTTTTGCCACCAAGCACAGCTCTGGTTAGGTTTGAGCAAGCCTGGTGGGGCCCATATGCGGTGACGATGGATGGCAATCCGTTTTGGCATCTTCAGGCATGTATCGATCGTATTCAAGCCGTTAATAGCTCTGCCGCAATCATCTATCAGGCTGTCGCTGACATAACCAACGAGGCAATTAAGGCGGATCCTCAACTCAAAGAGATGAACAGCCAATTGGGTAGCGGACAAAGTAATGCTCTTAATAGTAAGGGGATTGCCGAAACATATCAAAGCGCGGGCTATGGTGGCATAGCTAATTTAATTACTCACGAGGCCGGTGCTGTTACGGAGACTTCGCTCACTGACAGAATTGAAATGCGCAAGCAGGAAGTTGTATCCAAGCTATACAAGGATAAACCGAAAGTACTGGCCGCACTTATCAATGCTACCTATGCTGCGGAAGTAACTACTGCCATGATTAAGCATATGAAAGCCTTGTCTGGTGGCGGAGCAAAGGTCACAAGCGTTGCACACTATACGTTGGGTGGAGCGGACTTTTATCCGCCGACGTTGCCTTTCTCCGGTATGATGGCCTACGCCGGCGGCTACACCAATGTCTATGTTACTCATGCTTACCAGGGAGTTCGTGGTGGCACTGATTTCTCTCAGGAGCTTGCTCACATAAAGTGGCAAATGCTGAGTGACAAAGGGACGTTGCCGACGGGACAAGATTACAATGCTCCGGGGGCAAAAGATTGGCTCGCTGAACCGAAAAATGAAGGCGGCAAAGCAGTTTGCCAGTTGCAGTTCTACAAGCATGCAGCAGAACCGGAAATTGGTAAGAAACAAGGCGGTAGTAAATGGATTGTGCCGGCGCTCGCTCAGACTGCAGCTCCACCGGCAAAGCTTATTTATCATTTTCACATTGCTGATGATTCGCTAAAGTTGGCACCAGGAAATCAGAAGGTGACCTTGCAAGTGGACAAGATAAACAAATATGCTTCGGTGCCAATCAACAATGGACAGGTGATGTATCAAACCACAACTGGTCTTGTTTCAGCGCCGACCAAAGAAAATCCTACAATCATGTATCACATCTATGGTCGTGATCTGCATGCCAACGCTCATCCGGCTGAATACTTCGATAAGGAATTAGTGGCAACTTGGGCAATTAGTTGCCCTGTAATACCTGCTCAAAAGACTCCTGTGCCACCAACCATTGATATATTTCAGTTTGCCCAAAGATGGTGTGGCGGAGGTAACGGCAGTCAAGCATTCAGTGTTTTGGAATTCGCCGGCTACCCATTCCTTTTCAGCACGATTGTTAAAGAAGATCCGACTATAACTACACCCTGGGGCAATTGGCAAAGTAGACGCTATGGCGCAATCATCACCACGCCGCCACCACCTCCTCAGTACATAACGTAGCTGGTTTTCTCAACTGAGAGAGAAAATTGGTTGACAAGCTCATATAGAGCTTGATAGTTAAGCTTTGTTGCACGACAATTATCTGCTGTAAAGTCAAAATCCTGTATCCAGTTGTTGGCAACTGGGTGCAAACTGGAGGGCTTGTGAGCGGAACGGCAACTGTAGTAACGAAAGAGGCGGTAGAGAGTGTTCAGTCAGAGTCGCCAGGGCAGCCGATGGAAATCCTAGCTCACTTGCAAAGCATCGAAGATGTAGAAGCCAGACAAGAGTACTGGTACAAGAATATATATCAAGGACATAAGGTGCCGCAGCTCACTTGGCGGGCTGTTGTGATGGGCGGCATTCTGGGATCGCTTATGTCTATCTCCAACCTATATACAACATTGAAGATTGGCTGGTCTTTTGGAGTTGCCATAACAGCTTGCGTTTTGTCCTTTGTTATTTGGAATGCTTTTAGAACAATCTTTGCCAAGTTGGGTGGCAAAGTAACGCCAATGTCCATTCTAGAAAACAATTGCATGCAGTCGACCGCATCGGCTGCCGGCTATTCAACCGGTGCCACTATTGGTACCGCATTTGGTGCGCTGCTCCTAATTACAGGACACCACATTGGTTGGCAAATTGTTTTGCCGTGGACACTAATTACAGCAGCGCTCGGTGTATTTTTGGCTATTCCAATGAAGCGTCAGATGATCAACATCGAACAGCTGCCGTTTCCTGATGGAATTGCCGCTGCTACAACTTTGAATAGTTTGTACGCTAAGTCACGCGAAGCTGTTTTACAAGCTTATTCACTAATTGCTACTTTGATAACAGGCGCTATTGTCGGATTTCTGGGCAAAGGCGAATTTGTTTGGCAGAAGGCTATGGGACTGAAACTGCCGGAACTAATTCCATTTTCTGCCAAAGTAAATGGCGTTCAATTATCACAAATGCCCATGTTTGGTTTTGAACCAAGTCTTTTGC
>SBAT01000039.1 GCA_005240105.1 Chloroflexota bacterium | reverse complement strand
TCCTTGGGATGCACGCCGGGATTGACGGTGGCGCCCAGGATAATCAGCCCCGGATCCCGCTGCTCGTTGTGCCAGGTGAAACAGTCGACGGCAAGTCCCGTGTCAATCAGTCGCTTGTAGAGACGCGTGGAACGCCTGTCGCTGCTGCCTAAGATGGATGCCATGGCGGCAATGGCGTGCGTGTCTTTGTGCATCGCCTCTGGAATGTGGTAAGCAAGCATCACCTGACACAGTTCGCCGGCGCGGCGTAATTCAAAACGGCGCTCACCTTCTTGTGGCGGCTCAACTGTGTAGACGGTTGGAATGACATGTTTTGGTGTGGGGATGTTATTGAAATACTTGTGGATCAGTCTCAGCGCATCTTCTTGCTCGAAGTCACCGACAACGATGGCGGTGGCATTGCTCGGCCAGTAATAGGTGTCGTAAAACTCTTTCAGTCTTTCCAGAGGCACGCCTTCAATATCAGAGCGCCAGCCGATTGTTGGGTGATGGTAAGGGTGGGCGTTAAATGCGTGAGCGTACATGCCGTCAAGCAACACATCATGCGGATCATTTTCGCCGCGCTCAAATTCATTGCGCACGACGGTCATTTCGGCATCGCGGTCATCCTGGCGGATGAGCAGCCCGCGCATGCGGTCGGCTTCCAGGCGAATGCAGAGTTCTAAATGCTCTGACGGAATAGCTTCGAAATAGTTTGTCCTGTCAAACCAGGTGGTGGCATTGTAGAGCGCGCCAATTGGTTTCAATTGATCATCAAAGCCTTTGCCGTTTTCCGGGTTGTTCTTTTCCGTGCCCTTGAACATCATGTGCTCAAGGAAGTGGGTTGAGCCGGTATAGCCGACGCCTTCGTTGATGGAGCCGATTCGATATAGAAGCATGAAGGTTGAAACAGGAGCCGTGTTGTTGCGGCAGAGCAAAATTTTCAGCCCATTGCTGTTTAAACTATATTCGATAGTGCCGCTTTTTTCGGAAATAAACGATAGGTTGAGTTCCTTGGCTAATTTGTCCATGCTTTCCATTTTTCTGTGGGCTCCTTTGTAAGTAAGACTGTATACCCTTGGAAAAACGTTTGGCTAGTGGCAGTAACAATAAATGACATCCCTTTTTGTCATCTCTCCTTTTTTTTGTCATTCCGAGCGAAGCGAGGAATCTACCGCGACGTTACTGAGTTCGTGTTGATCAACATGAACTTGGTTAGTTACGGCAGATTCCTCGGCAAGCCTCGGAATGACAAAGGGGGACTACTTGGACTTGGCCACTTCTTCCTTCAGCACGGCGATACCGGCTTTGAGTTGGTTGTCCTTGTCGGTGTCCATTTCGAAGTACGGACCGGTTGCGCAGGTCACATTCACAGGGAATCCATTTGGATGTTCTGTCTTGGGATCGGAACCGGGACATGTACCATTGGGGGTCAACCACTGAGCTAACGTGACATGCAATAGGACATCATTTGTCGCTTTGAAGACACCTTGCATCAGTCCCTTGCCGAACGTCTGCGTGCCCACTAGCTTGATGTGGCGGTTATCGCGCAATGCGCCGGCAACTATCTCTGAAGCACTAGCGGTGTCGCCGTTAACCAAGATGACCAACGGCTTCTTTGCTGCAATGTGCGGCATGGAGTCGTCGATCATTGTTTGTCCCGTGTAGGTTGTGTCGCCATTACGCTGACGAACTCCAAATACGACACCTTCGTCATCAAACAATGCAATGACATCTTTTGCGCTTGTAACCAATCCGCCAGGATTTGATCTCAGGTCCAACACATAGCCTTGGCAATGTTTCAACGCCTTGAGAGCCTGAAGGCAGTCGGCGGCTGTGTTGGCTGAAATGAACGAATCAATACGGATATAGCCAAGATTGGAATCGAGCTTGTGATAACTGACAGGATCAAGATCGTACTTTCTACGAGTAACTTTGACCGTGAACACATTATTGCCGCGTTGAAGCTCAAGGTTGACTGTAGTGCCTTCGGGTCCTCTGATGTTTTTTACAACTTCATCCAAACTCATGCCGACGGTTGATTTGCCGTCAACACTCGCTACCGCGTCTCGGTCTTTTATCCCTGCGCCGGATGCTGGTGTCACCTTAATGACTTGTTTAACAACCGGGTGGTTATTAGCGTCAGTAAGCGGCACGACTTTGTCGTCTTTGGTGTGTATCAATTTGCCGTCAGCGCCGTGTGCGCCTACGAATTTCAGTCCGACGCCCACGAATTTACCTTGAAGTTGATCAACTTCGTCTTTGGTTTCCGCTTCATCGAGGATGCGTGTATATTTATCGTCCAACGACTCCAGCATTTCCTTGGCGTACTTGATGCCGTCAGCTTTGGAGCCGATCTTGTCGTCGAATTTGTGTTCCCACTGGGACCAGTCTTTTAGTCTTTCAGTGAAGACAAATTCTTCTTTCGTCTTGTGCCAGACGGTGCGATAGATGCTCACACCTGCTGCTTTGGATGCCAGTCCTTCCGGTTTTGAGTTGAGCGAGAATATTGGTGCCACGTTGAGGACAAGCGTCAGCGTTGCGAAAAACGCTATTAAGCCGGCCATTGCCAGGCGGTGTTTTGGTGTTTTTTGATTAGACATGTTCGTACCTCCCAGCGTTGCGCTGGAATAAGACGTGTGCATGTCATTCTGATGAGCAAGGCGACGAAGAATCTCGTAACTTAAGCTACGAGATTCTTCGGGCTGACGCCATCAGAATGACAGAAGACGGTGGCGCCGCATGACGACACCGGATAATTACTTCTTCTTCGGTTTCTTCGATTTCGCCAGTTCGTTGGTCAAATACTCGACTGCGAACTGCAACTGGTTGTCGTTGTCGCTGCCAAAGACAATGTCTTTGTTGGCTTTGACTTCGAAGCCTTTGTCAGGCTCGGTGGAGACACCGCCGCTGCGTCCGTAACACATGGGGCGGCCATTGGGGCTGTAGATGTACGCGTCATCGATGTAGTACTCTTGCCCGTTTTTGTTTTTGATGACGATACGTTCCCAGGCGTTGCCGCGGGTCGTTTCTCCAATGAATTTAGCGCGGTCGTTTTCCTTGAGTGAAACAAGGAAAATTTCCGCACCGCCTTCGGTGTCGTAATTGCCGAGGACGACCATGAGGCGACTGCCTGCATGGTTGAATTCACGGCTTTCGTATTCGGGACTGGACGATTCGCCCGAGCCGTAGGTGTAGACTTCACGTGAGCCGCTGTTAAGGCGATACTCCCTGCGGATGCGTTTATTCTCTTGTTGTATGTATGCTTCGAAAGAACACTCGGTGCCCCAGTCGGAAGCAAGCTCGATCATGCTCAGCGTGGCGGGAAATGATCCGCCGTCGCATTCACGTACATCGAAGACGATTGCCTTGCAATCTTTGAGTTCGTTGTACGCATCGCGTGTGCCCCAGACGGAGTTGTAGTCGCCGAATGTTTCGACGCGAATGTAGCCAACGTCGGGAGTACATTTCTTGGTTTTAATAATGGGTGGGTTGGGAGAGCGTTTGTATTGAGACGCAACTGTGCCGGGTTGTGTTGGCTGAATAGATTGATCCCAAGAAAAGAGCGCGGCCACGACTGAAATGAAAAACACGATTGGGAACAGCGCATGGAGCGCTTCTATGGGTAATTTGTTCATGATAGGTTCCTCGGTTGTTTTTTGAGGTCTAGCAGCTAGTAACTTATCTGTTCCGGCAAAGGCTGGAGTTGGAGAGATTGAAATGGCAGTGGGATTGAGTGTTGAGCGGAATTTGCCTTTTAGATATTTGGAATAGAAACAGATGCTTTAAACCTACAAAAACTTGACCTTGAAAACCTAATTCAAGTTATTTAAACAATTGGGGGCGGCGCTTAAGACGCGCTCAGATACAGCATTTTTAGGCGTGTAGAGCAGGTGAATGTGAGAAAACACACGGTTTCGCGCGCGATGCGCTAGATGCGCTATCTATTCTTTTGTCATCTCGACCGAGCCATACTCATTTGTCATCTCGACCGACCGAAGGGAGTGGAGAGATCTTCTGCGTAGATTCGTCGTTCGTAGTTGCGAAGACGAACTAGTTTCCCTTACGGAAGATCTCTCCACGCGCCG
>SBAT01000137.1 GCA_005240105.1 Chloroflexota bacterium | reverse complement strand
GTCTACGGTCGGGACGTCTTCTGTTCGAGAACACACCACAATACCGACATCCAACTTCCGGCTGAAGTTACAATTCACCGTCCAAGACATCCACACGACGGAAAAGTTCTCAAAGTCGAAGGGCAATCAAGGCGACGCGGGTTGCTTGAGTATGCTGTTGTGCTTCCTGATGGGTCTAGAATGCTTGTACCAGCAGAATGGACCGACCATGCGCCGCAAGTGGACAGAGCGCACAAGGAAGTCGAACATCCATCCGAAACCATATGCTTTGCTGCGATTTCCGACCTCTTCAAGATACGCAGTATTGTAGACGCGATGCTCCGTCGCCAGATGTGCTTAGATCACGAGCCAGACGAATCCACGCACAAGGAGGCAGATGGAAATGCAATTGAAGTTGCCTGTTCGGGAAGCGGAGAAGGCACTGTTGATAGTACCACATCGAATAAACCCCGACGCGCACGCAGCTCTGGTTCAAGTCCTCGCAAGAGTGATGGTAAAGGTAATGAATCAGAATCTAGAAGAAGCAATGCGAAACGGAGCAAGCGAAAATGATGGAACGAAACAAGATCAAACCGACACATCTGGCGCGGAATTCGGTGATATATGTTCGCCAATCGACAGCGACGCAACTGGAAAGAAACCGGGAGTCCACGGACCGACAGTATCGACTGGCTGAGCGCGCCGTGGATTTAGGCTGGAGACGCGATCAGGTGATTGTAATAGATGAAGATCTTGGTTGCACCGGTTCTGGTGCCATCGAGCGCCCGGGCTTTAATAGAATGGCATCAGATGTAGCGCTCGGACGAATCGGAATTATTTTTGGTCTAGAGGCGTCCCGCTTGGCTCGGAACAGTTCCGATTGGTATCGGCTCATCGACCTTGCAGGTATGACAGACACATTGATTGCGGATGCCGATGGCATCTATCATCCCGGTCTATTCAACGATCGGCTGTTACTAGGATTGAAGGGCACGATGTCGGAAGCGGAGCTACACATGATTCGCGCACGCCTCACAGGCGGTATACAGAACAAAGCAGCCCGAGGCAAGTTGCGTTGCCATATTCCGATCGGCTACGTCTGGTGGGACGATGAGATGAAATTTCATCCAGATGAGGCAATTGTAAGTGCGATCCGAAGTGTCTTTGAGCGATTCTCGGAGTTGGGTTCGGCCAGGCAAGTCTGGCTCTGGTTTCGGAATCAGTGCCTACCATTTCCCAATCAGCACAAGAACGGTGAGATTACCTGGGAGCAGGCGAGATACTGGCAAATTAAGGAGGTGCTTAGAAATCCGGTCTACGCCGGCGTATATACGTTTGGTAAATCGCGCAAAGAGCGGCGCATGGACAGCACTGGACGAATTCGATATCGCGTGCGAAACTTGCCACAAGAGGAGTGGCAGGTGTTCATCAGAGATCACCATGAGGGCTTCGTTGACTGGCAAACCTTTGAGTCGATTCAAGCGCGAATGCGCAATAACTCTCCTGCCAGTTCACCAGAAGTAGGAGGCGCGGTGAGAGAAGGTGCAGCACTATTGCAGGGGCTTGCGACGTGTGGTCGCTGCGCGCGTCGTTTCCATGTGAAGTATGACGGACGAAACTCTAGCCCGGGCTATTACTGTCCTGGCACGATTTTTGTTGATGGCAAAGCAAAGTCGTGTCTCATTGTCGGAGCGCGGAAGATCGATGCGGCCGTTGTAAAAGTATTTCTCGAAACAATGAATTCAGTCGGAATTGAAGCGGCCCTGATTGCCGAAGAAAATCTCGAGGCGGACTACGATTCCGCAATTGAGCAGTGGCGCTTGGAGGTTGAGCGAGTCAGTTACGAAGCGAAGAGGGCAGAGCGGAGATATAGGGCGGTCGAGCCGGAAAACCGGCTTGTAGCGCGGGGACTGGAGGCGGAATGGGAGAAATGTTTACGTAAGCTTTCTACGGCGGAAGAGTCTCTTCGAGAGAGAGAAAAGAAGCGACCTCGCAAGCTCACCGAGTGCGAGAAGGAAAGGTTGAAAGACCTGGCCACAGACATAGGGCTTGTCTGGTCATCACCAACGACGACTGATCGAGATCGTAAGGAATTGCTCAGAACAGTGCTCGAAGAGGTGAACATCAGATTAGAGCCGGGAGTACTAAAGGCGTATCTTACTTTGTATTGGCGAGGCGGTGAAATTACTGAGTTAGACGTGGATCTCGGACCTCGCAAGGTTCCAACGTTTCGAACAGACGAGGATACGATTGAGCTCTTAGGTCGACTGGCGAGACTTTACCCAGATCAGGTCATTGCAAACATTCTCAATCGACAGGGGCGGCGGACCGCCAGTGGCGAACGCTTCACTGCGCATAACGTGAAGCGCTTGCGCAAGTCTTGGAAAATCCCGACATTCGAGCCACAACCAGAGGAAGATGGAGAGGTGGTGGCAATTGACAAGGCTGCCGAGATTCTCGGAATAGGATCCTCCACGCTGCATCGATACCTTGCAGATGGATTCGTTGCCGGCGAACAGCTGACACCCGGAGCACCGTGGAGAATAAGAATTACAGACGAGCTGCGAGCGCGCTTTACTGACGAAAGCCCTGATGGTTGGGTGCCGATGAAAACGGCCATTGCACTGTTGGGTGTATCGCGACAGACGATCATGCAGCGAATCAAACGCGGTGAGCTACAGGCAATATGTTCTCGGTATGGTAGAAGAAAGGAACTTAGGGTGAAACTTCCGAAGAAACAAGACTTAGGCAACACAGGACAGCTAACGCTATTCTGAACATATTCTCTATGTGTCACATTTCAAATTGACACGCGTGTAATTGCCCCTCTTTTGCTCGGTGATACCATATACGGTGCCACAATTCGTCAAAAAAAGGCCGAAAATGACAAAAAGTCCTCAAAGTGCTCGGGGACGGCCGTCCTTATCGGGCAAGAAAGAGAGAAGATTATCGCGCTGACCAATGGACAAAGTACCGCAAACGTAAGTAAAGTATATTCGTTACGAGACCTATACTGATTCTCAACCTGTAAACGTGATCGGGCACGAAACAAGACCTTCCACACTTTTAGCCGAGGAACCGCACAGAATCAGCACTTTACGAAATCTCTTTAGCTTGTAATTCCTTGGGGGCAGTATGAAGCCATCTCGCTGAAGAAACGCCCGGCTCCATCGAAGAAAAACTGGAAATTCCCGGTCGAAGGGTCGCCGGAAACCACTGGTTTAGCCGCTTTCGTCAGCCTCCCCGCAAGGTCATAGGTGTACGTC
>SBAT01000375.1 GCA_005240105.1 Chloroflexota bacterium | reverse complement strand
TACTAATACCGCTGCTGAAGCAGTCGCAAAAGCCGATGTCGTTTTTCTCTGTTTGTCGGATGTAAGCGATATCGAACAAATGCTGCTCAGCGTCAACTCGGTCACAAAGTCAGCAAAGCCGGGGACGATTTTCATCGACATGAGCACGACTGGACCAGAATGCGCAAAGCGTCTTTCGCAAGAACTTGCCAAAGAAGGCATGCGCTTTCTTGATGCGCCAGTATCAGGCGGCGATGTCGGCGCACAAAAAGCCACGCTCACAATCATGGTCGGTGGAGTTGAATCCACCTTCCAGGAAGTGAAACCACTTTTTGAATGCCTCGGCAAAAACATCACGTACTGCGGGACGGTAGGCTCCGGTCAGGCAGTCAAACTCTGCAATCAGATTCTCTGTGCCGTCAATATGGTGGCAGTGACAGAGGCTATTAGATTTGCCGAACTTGCCGGAGTCAATCCCGAATTGGTAGTTGATGTATGTAGCACCGGTGCCGGCGGCTCTTGGTCTCTAACTAACCTTGGGCCAAAAATTCTCCGAGAGGATTTTGCACCTGGCTTCAAGATAAAGGACATGGAAAAAGACCTGGGTCTAGTTTTGAAAACTCTGCCTACAGGCGATGGCTCTCTGCTGGGAACAACACTGGCAGCAGGAAAATTCCAGCAAGCCAAGCAAGTGGATGCCACGGGCGGTGGAGACCAAGGTACGCAAGCCATGATACGAGCGTATCGCAACAAATAACGAAATTCACACATGCAGCTCAAGCCTCGGTTCAGTGAACCGGGGCTTTATTTTTATCACCATTCTCTGGAGGGCTGTTATATGCCTCACTTTATTTTCGAGATTGCTCTCGCCATTCTTGGCATTTTCCTTCTTGAGTTCATACTCAGGAGCCGCAACTACAATGGCAAAAAACACAACGTCATTTTCCTCGGCGCACCCGGCGCCGGCAAAGGAACCCAAGCAAGTCGCCTTGCGAAAGAACTGAAAATCCCGCACTTGTCGTCAGGTCATCTTTTGCGACAAGCCGTCGTCGACGGGACGCCTATCGGACAACAAATTAAGTCCTACATCGAGAAAGGACAACTGGCACCGGACGAAGTGCTCAACGCAGTAATTGCCGAACAATTGCAAAAGCCCGAGTATGCAAACGGCTTTATCCTCGATGGCTATCCTCGCACAATTGAACAGGCGCAATTTCTCGATGATTACCTGGACAAAAATGACCGGTACATCACCGCCGTCTTTGACCTGCAAGTAGATGAAGACGTGCTTGTCGAACGCATTTCCGGTAGACGCATCTGCGGCAACGGCAAATGTGGTGCCACGTACCACATCAAATCAATGCCACCAAGGCAGGAAGGCATCTGCGACCTCTGCAAACGTCCCCTGGCTCAAAGAGCCGATGACAACGAAGAAGTATTACGGCAACGCATAGAGCGTCACGAACAGCGCATTGTGCACTTGCTTGTTCACTATGACAACCAGGGCACACTGTTCACCATCCGCGGAGAAGGCAGTGTTGACGAAATCTACGAAGACATCCTGCTGTCAATTGGTATTTAACGATCGAAGACTAAAGATTACCGGGCACCACGGCTTAACAGCAGTGGTGCCGTCTACCTATTACGGAGAAGTGACATGATCGACGTGAAGAAAGGAACAAAGTGTAAAGTTCGCTGGGAAGAAAATCCCGCCACCAAAGGAAAGAAATATCCCAAAGTACGCTCAAATTACATCAACGATGAATACAGTGCTCGCTACATTGTGCCGACTGATGATAGTGGTATCACACCTGGCGAAGTCTGGCATTGCGAAATAGTTACTGTAAAGGAGCCGACAGCCAAGACAGAAGGCTTCATTTTGGTAAAACCAATAGCCAAATCGGCTGAGCTAGCGCTTCCCGACTGGGTCTACATAGATCCAAAGACCAAACAGGTGCTGGAAGTGTTGCTCAACGACCCCGCCGCCAACATCCTGCTTTCTGGTGATCAAGGCTGCGGCAAGACCACAATCGTCATGGAAATGGCCAAAGCGCTTGGCTGGGAATTTCGGGTTGTGGTTGGTGGTGCCATCACCGATGTTTACGAAATGCGCGGACGCTTCTTGCCGGAGCGTGCGGCTAACGCCATTCGCAAGAAGCAAGCAGAAGACGATGGCAACAAGATGCTGGCTGCTCTTTGGGCAATTGCCGAAGCAGTAGCCTCCAGTATCAAGATTGGCTGGGAAGACTCCGACTTTGTCAGATTCTTGCGTGAAGCTATAGCTAATCCCAACAAGAAGTACCTCATCTTCATCGATGAGTACACCCGAATTGAAGCGGTGGCACGCGGCACTTTACTGAATGTTTTGGATGGCACTAAGCCGTTTCTGACGCTACCAACCAAAGAGCGATTGGAAATTCCCAAAAACGTGCGCTTTGTGGCTGCTGCAAATGAGGGCGAGGCATTTACCTTGTCTGGGCAAGATGCCGCCGACAGATCCAGATGGAACATAGTTCGCATCGGATACATGCCGGCAGATAAAGAGATTGCCCTTTGCTTGAAGCGGTTTCCCAATTGTCCGGAAAATCTACTCATAATGGCAATCGGGATCGTCAACGAATTACGCAAGCCGGAAACCAAGCGCAAGCTTTATATAGGCAAGTCTCCAGATACTCGTGCTACCCAAAACATAGCACGACTGTTGGCATGTGGAAGCATAAAACTGCGCACGGCACTGTTGCATTCCGTAGCTAACCAGTTCGATCAAGCCCCCATTGATAATGGGCGCCCGTTCGACTCAAATACAACCGAGGGTGAGCGGGTTGCTGCCTTCGTTCTACAACAGTTAGTCAAACTAAAAGCAGAGGATCTCTAATCATGAGCAGACTTGTTGATTTAGTTGAGAAAACCTCCATACAGT
>SBAT01000461.1 GCA_005240105.1 Chloroflexota bacterium | reverse complement strand
TCTTCGCTACGCACAAAACACCGGCAATTGAAAGTGCTGTATCCCGCATGTTGGAATCGGTGCACTTAGCTGTTCGTTTCCGTGAGAAAAACGGTGCCTACGTCAACACCTACATGAGAGATAAGCAATGGCAGAAGTAAAGGCAACACAACAGAATTTCCTCGATCGCCTTTTTAAAATAAGTGAACGCGGTAGCGACGTGCAGACGGAAATTTTAGGTGGTGTCACAACCTTCGTGACCATGGCTTACATAATTGTGGTTAATCCAGCGATTCTCAGCTTTGCTGGAATTCCTGTTGGCGCTAGCACTGTAGCAACAATACTAACCGCAGTTTTTGGCTGCTTCTTGATGGGCATTTACGCCAATAGACCAATTGCTGTGGCTCCCTACATGGGCGAAAATGCGTTCATTGCCTTTGGTATGGCAGCTCTTGGAATTGGCTGGCAATTACGACTGGGTGCTGTCTTTGTCGGTGGATTGATGTTTTTGGCCATGTCTCTGGTTGGACTGAGATCATGGCTTGCTAATTCCATTTCCACTAGTATGAAGGCCAGTTTTGCCGTTGGTATTGGTTTGTTCCTAACTTTAGTTGGCATGTACCAAACAGGACTTATCACAAGTTTTGTCACTGGAATGCCCTCCGGGAGTATGACGGTTGCTACAACCGGATTGTTGAGAGCACCGGATGCCCCACTAAAAATTGGCAACTTGCATGATCCGCAAGTGCTATTGGCTATATTTGGATTCTTGCTTATGACCACCTTGCTCAGCCGTCGTGTGCATGGAGCTATCTTAATTGGCATCGTCGTTACCGCTTTGCTGGGTTATGCTTGCGGGCAAGGTTATATTCCGGACAAGGGCGTCTTATCTCTTTCGGCAATTGCGAAGGACTACGACTTGAGCCCAATTTTTCTCAAGCTGGATATTGCCGGTGTTTTAAAGCTCAGCTTTCTACCAATACTTTTGACATTGTTCCTCATGGGATTTTTGGACACACTGGGCACACTTGTCGGTGTGGGTTCAGCAGGCAAGATGCTTGATGAGAAGGGGAATTTCCCGGAGATTGAAAAACCGATGACGGTGGATGCTTTATCCTGCATTTTTTCAGCTTTACTGGGCTCGTCGACATCCGGTGCTTATATAGAATCTGCTGCCGGCATCAAGGAAGGCGCGCGCACGGGTCTTGCAGCTCTTGTAATTGCGCTTTTGTTTGCCCTGTCATTGTTTTTCCTGCCAATTATTGAACCGCTTCAACATTTGCGTTATGCGTACTGCCCGGCACTGATGGCTGTAGGTGTTCTTATGCTCTCGTCGGTGCGCAATGTAGACTTGGATGACTTAACCGAAACAGTGCCGGCATTTATGACTATTGCCATGATGCTATTTTCTTACAATATAGCCAACGGACTAACGGCCGGGCTTGTGTTGTATCCGACGCTAAAGATACTGACAGGAAGAGCTAAGGAGCTTCATCCTGGCGCACTTGTTCTTGGCGTCATGTGTCTTATCTATTTCCTATTTGGAATTCCTCATTAAAGCTCCGGTTCCGACGACACAATTAGTGTCGTCTCCACCTTTGCCTTCGCCTTACTAATGTTCTACATTTTGGTCGAACTTGAAATCGATCGCTATGGGAGCAGCTAAAATCTTGGGTGGTCTCGCCAATGGTGAGCACTGCTTCACCGTAGCTAATGCCGCCTGATCGCACTCAGGTGAGCCCGACTGTTTAACTCGTAAGCCAGTAATGGAACCGTTGGGCTGTACCTTGAATGAAACTACAACGCTTGTTATGGATTCTGGTGGCATCCACTTGCTTTGAAATGTTTGCTGTACATACGCTGAGTATACTTTGCCGGCCAGGTTGTGCAGTCTTGACCGTAATTCCGTAACTTCCGGTTCCTGCTCTTGTGTTTTTTTGATTGTGATGTAGTTTTGCAGGCTGTCAAAAATGCCATTCAGGTCCGGGTCCGGATTTAATTCAGCTTCTTTGAGCAGCCTTCCATAAATTGAGGATGCTTTTTCGAACTGTTTGTTGTGGTAATTTCCATCAGCTATACGGGCTAGATTTATGAGTACGCCTGGGGGTGGAGATTCATGACGAGATTCATGAATCGATCGGAGATGATCTTTTGTCGGTGGTGGTACGTTGTTTGCGCTTTCCGCTTGCCGTTCAAGCAATTTGACTTCATCAGCGATGTATTCTGCTCGATCAGCCGGCATTGGGTGATCAGACAAAATAGATAACGTGTTGCTTGTTTCAGGATATTCTTTTTCCAGCTTATGCATGAAGTCGATAAGTGCGGAAGGATTGTAGCCACTCTCCCAAGCGAGCTTAACGCCTGTCAGATCAGCCTCCTTCTCTTGTTCACGATCAAATCTAAGTCCTTCAACTTGAATTAGACCGGACAGAGCATCGGCAGCGGCTTCGGAGCTTCTGGCCGTAATGACTTGCAGAGTTGTAATCAGTCCGGCATTGCGAAGAGCAGATTTGAGACTGTGGCGCTCAATGACGTGACCAATTTCATGTGCTAAGACACAGGCAAGTTCGTCATCATTAGCTTTCTTAATAAGTTCAGTTAGAACAACAATATTGCCGCCCGGTGTAGCAAAGGCATTTATTTCTTTGCTTGGTTCTACATAAAAGTTGAAGTCATACTTTCTTACTTTCAGGTTCTCCACTAGTTTGGTGCCAATTGTTTTCACTCGGCGAGCTTTGCTGGAAGTGTTTTCCAATTCATGACTTTTAGCATAACTGTCTAAGACGGAATTGCCCATTTCCTTTTCAATTGAAGAAGGCATATGGCTGGCAATGTAAAAGGTAACAGGATCAAGAATTGCGTAGCCAATTGCCGCAATAACTAACATTCCGGCGCCGGCTAAACCCCAGGAAGCCAGGCGTTGTCCTGGTTTTGTTTTCATGCCGAACTTTACTGTTTTTGCTTGTTGGAGAAAGTCGACTGGAATATTTGCCCGTGTTAGATCATCTAGAATCGCCTGATCTTTCGTTACTATACTTTCACCGGTCAACTTGTTGACCATGATGATGCGGTCATGAGAAAAACCACCCAGCTTGACCTCCAGGTTGGCTAATTCAATCTCTGTCGGAGTGGAATTGTTTTGCACGATGAGAATATGGTTAGTCACAGTTACAGTGACTTGTTTGCCATGTCCGGCGTCTTTAGCATAGAGGCGGGCGGAATAGTGTTTCATATTAGCCTCTGCGCGGGACAAATTCACGGATCCAGGCGCCAAATGCTTCCGGACTTCTTGTTTGCAGCCAGACAGTGCCTGGCCCTTCGAAGTCGCAGACAAATGTTTCACCGCTCATGAGGCTCGATATCCAGCCTTGAGATGCTTTACGAATGCTATAAGTGGTATCACCTGACCAGGCAACCAGGTGTCCGCATCCAACCGTAAACTGGGAACCTACCGGTACTGTTATTTGGTAAACTGCGCCAAAAGCACTGACTGCCAGTGTGCCAAGTCCTGTCGCATGAAGGACAAAGACGCCTTCTCCGGAAAAGAGTCCTTGTGAGAGATGCTGCAGGGCGGTGTCAATTGTTATGTCTCCGCAGGAAGCAAGGAAAGCGCCGGCCTGCAGGAAATAATCCTGACCATCTAGCATATCCAGCATTTGGATGTCGCCTGGGACACCTGGTGCAATTAGGACTTCGCCGACTTGCCCAATAGCCGTAAAGTGCTGAAAGAAAAGTGGTTCACGGCCGAACAATGTACGCCTTAGGGATCTAAATATTCCACCGACGAGAGCGCCATCTAGTTTGATTTCCTTGCTTTTGGCTACCATGGCTCCAGCCTCGGCGCGTATGGTATCTCCAGGTTTTACCCGCACTTTGAGCATGGCATTTAAACCTGGATATAGGATTTCATAGTCCATAAAAACAAAGCGCCCCTTGGAAACGGTCTGCTGAATTTAATAGCCCTTAGTAATTAGTGCCCAGATCAAAGACATATTTTTCACTTGGAAAGTAAGTCAGCCTGAAAACTGCAATATGGCATAATGAACACTCCCTACGCAGTTCACCCTAGAGGTACGGCATGACTAAGTTTCGTATTTTATTGGCATTTCTGTTGTTGGCTCAGCCAAATTTGGCGGCCGATGCCAAAGATGTTTCGGGCAGCAGTTCGCAAACGACGGTCAGTTCGAAGCCGGCCTTATCTGGGCAAGTAAGCAGCTCTGTTTTGACTGTCAGTACGGCTCTGCACGCCATACACCAGTCTACCAATGAATTGCATCGTGTAACTACGGACATGATCAACGAAATCGAACGCCAGCAATATGTAACTGTTGCAGAGCCGGATGTCATCGGTCCTATCGTGGTACCAGCTATGCCGATTGGTGGGATAAATGTTGGCCCACTTCTGCCACCACGCGCAAAATGGGTCAATTTGTACATGTGGCAATTCAGTCAAATTGTGCCCATGCTGGCTGCTGAAATTGGCGCCACTCAAATACCAGCCGACAAAAAAGCTTTGCTTGCTCCTAAATGGAAGCAAATGAAGGCCCTCAGCAACGACATAACTGCGCACTACCAGAACCTCATTCCGATTACCAAAGGTCCTGACTATGTAAATTTGGATATCGGTAAGCAGTTGCTGCCAATCTATGATGACTTGAAAAAATTGAAAGAACTGCAGAAAGAAGCCTGGCGCATTGCCAACCAGAAAAGCTAATGTCTCAGATAGTTAAAACACCGCGTAAGATCAAAGCAGGCGGCGGCTGGCAAGCAATTGCCTATAGCATCGAAAAGGCCATGCAGGTTGGACCGTGGCGGCTGTGGAAACGTATGACCTCGCGCAATGCCTGCAAGACATGCGCGGTGGGCATGGGCGGTCAACTAGGTGGAATGGTCAACGAAGCTGGTCATTTTCCTGAAGTGTGCAAGAAGAGTTTGCAGGCACAAGCAGCGGACATGATTGGGGCTATCGATGTTGATTATTTCGATAAGCATGATCTGCAGTATTTGGAAAATTTGACACCGAAGCAAGCAGAAGACGCTGGGCGATTAATTTATCCTGTTTTGCTTGAACCAGGTGCTACACATTTTAAGGTGGTTAATTGGGACACGGCAATGACCATTGCGACCCAGGCATTGAAGGAGAGCAAACCGGAGAAGACAGCCTTTTATTCTTCCGGCAGATCATCTAATGAAGCTGCTTTCTTGTTGCAGTCATTTGCTCGGGCTTATGGCACCAACCATGTAATGAACTGTTCTTTCTATTGCCACCAGGCATCCGGTGTGGCATTGAAGATGGCTTTTGGAACAGGCACTGCCACTGTCACGCTTGAGGACATTAGCAAAGCGGATTTTGTAATGGTGATAGGCTCTAACCCAGCTTCCAACCATCCGCGCATCATGACGCAGCTTGCTGACTTGCGCAGGCGCGGCGGGAGAATAGTTGTCGTCAACCCGATAGTTGAAACAGGGCTGGAAAAGTTTCACGTCCCTTCGCAAATAAAGTCCTACTTCTTTGGCTCTGAAATAGCTTCCTTGTATGTGCAACCATATGCCGGTGGAGATGTGCATTTCCTTTTGGGCGTTCTCAAATCTCTTGATGAAACAGGTAATGTAAATAAAGAGTTCCTATCTGAGCACACACAAGGATCAGAAGCGGTGCTTCAACAGGCGCGTACTGTTGACTGGCAAGAAATTGTCACCGGAAGCGGTGTGGAAAAATCTGTTATTGAGCAAACGGCTTCCATGTTGGCCGAGTCAAAGTCAGCCATGTTTGCCTGGGCGATGGGACTTACTCACCACGAGTCGGGCGTGGACAATGTTTTGGCTCTATGCAATGTAGCTTTAGCCACAGGCAATGTGGGCAGACCCGGTGCCGGACTTTTGCCATTGCGCGGACATTCCAATGTGCAAGGTGTGGGATCGGTCGGCTTTGCGCCGGGGCTACAAGAAGGCATGCGCCAGGCTCTTGAGCGTGTCTATAACATGAAGGCGCCTGATGCAACAGGCTATGACACGCACAGCATGCTGGAAGCTGCAGAGCGTGGTGAAATCTCCACGTTGTTCTGTTTGGGTGGAAATCTTTGGGGCTCTAATCCGGATTTGGCATGGGCAACAAGAGCTATGCAGAAAGTTGATACTACGGTTTACTTGTCTACTAAATTGAACCCAGGACATTTCTATGGACGTGGACAGACAACTCTTATCTTGCCTGTGCTGGCTCGTGACGAAGAGCCGCAGTCTACCACACAAGAGTCCATGTTCAATTTTGTACGCCTGTCTGATGGCGGACAGCCCAATGTAAAAGGCATGATGCGCGCCGAGTCTCACGTCATCTGTGAACTCGCCACCAAAGTCTTGGGACAAAGTCCTTTTGACTGGTCTCGCATGATGTCCCATTCTGAAATTCGCAAAGTGATTTCCGAAGTTGTGCCTGGCTGGCAGGAAATTGCCACGATTGATGAAACGAAAAAGGAATTTACGGTAGCCGGACGAGTCTTCCACACGCCGCAATTCAATACGGTGACAGGACGGGCAATCATGCACGCAACACCATTGCCTGCAGTTAAAGCGGCCGATGAGTTTCGTTTGATAACGCTTAGATCCGAAGGGCAATTCAATACTGTCGTCTATGACGAATACGACATTTATCGCGGCATGCCTCACCGCTTCTGCATTCTTATGTCTGAATCGGATACGCAACGACTGAAAATTGCAGATGGACAACGTGTAACCGTGCGTGGCGAAGCCGGCGAACTTAATAACATTGAAGTAGTCGTCGGTAAGATAAGAGACGGTGTCGCGGCAATGTTCTATCCGGAAGCCAATGTGCTTATCAAAGCCAACATCGACAAACGCTCAAGGACACCTAACTTCAAGAGTGCTCCTGTTCAAATCATTGCTTAGAAGACTATTTCTTTGCTGGTGCTTTAACGAAGGTGGCCATGAAATTTTCCTTGAGGAAATCGGCTTCTTTGACCTTCTTGAAACCAGCTGCTTCTATTTCGGCAATAAATTCCTTTTTGCCTGTGCGCACATTTTTCATAACCCAATCGGAACTCTTCTCAGGGCGGCGATCAATATCAACAACCACTAATTTGCCGTTCTTTCTTAAGGCTTTGTTGATGGAGATTAGTGTACTTTTCGGGTATTCCAAATAGTGATATGTGTCACAGACAAAGGCTAAGTCAATTGAGTTGGTTGGCAGTCCCACGGATTTTTTGGTACACAAGACAGTGTGCATTTGTTTCACGCCCTGCTCGCGAGCCTTTTGCTCTATGTGCTTGAGGAAGGCCTTGTTGATATCTACAGCGTAAATATCACCATTGGGTGCAACTTCTTTCGCCATAAGCAATGTATAGAAGCCGGTGCCTGAACCAATGTCGGCCACATCCATGCCTGGTTTGAGTTCAAGAGCTTTGATAATTGCTGAACGCTGGTTGTAAATTTCTCTAGTGACGTTTTCAAACGTAAGCAGCCATTTGTTCCATTCTTTTTCAGCGGCGACGTCATCACTTGTCTCGACAGGAGCCCGGGTAGCTAAGGGCGCATTCTTTACCTTATCGGCAGCTACGGAAGCCAAGCTGAAAACTTGAGCCAGCATTACTGCTGTCAAGGCAATTTTAGGCAACCGTCCCAGCATATTAAGTCGTCCCTCCAGCAAAATCGGTAGTTCCTGCCTTATTCATAATCGCATAGTTATTGCTTATTTTAATGGTTCCAGGGTGTTCGGCGCCAAGAACTTTATGAGCGAGGTCAAGAGCCTGGGTTGATATCCTGCTGGCTTTGTCAAAATTGCCCTGGTGGTAATAGAGTGAGGCAAGGTTGTCGAGCATGTCCGGTACAGCCTGATGCTCGAAACCTAACTCTTCTTGCCAGATACCGACAGCTCTTTCATACACCTTTACTGCCTTGGCAAAGTCCTTTTGCTGTACATAAATTGCCGACAAGTCATTTAATGTCTCGGCCAGAAATATCTTGTTACGCTCAGCAATCTCATTTAATAATTCCTCCGCTCTTTCTTTCTTATTTAGAGGGTAGTAGATGAGAATTGCCAGACAACGTTTTGTTTCCAGCAATGCCGGGTCATCTTTGGGTAAATGCTCTTCCTGCAATTTATGTACTCGTTGCCAGTGATCTTCAGCCTGTTCAAATTCACCTTGAGCGAAGTAAGTGAGGGCTAGCTTGTGCAACGTGTCGGATAACTTGCCGCTATCAGCTCCTAGCGTATCCTCTTTGTCTTGCAATTCCTTAGTCAGAATAAACTGGTGCCAGGTATAGTCTGCCGGCTCACCATAATCCTGTCCGTTGGCTTCGTAGAAAGCCTGCACGTATTTGAGGTTTTGTTTTGTGCTTGCCATGTTAACTCGATGCAAATATTGAAAGCGTCAAACAAGCTGCTTTCAGAACGGTGATTCTCTTTAACATTGTGTTCTCTCAATCAATATTATCTCAGCGGTGACTTTAGACGTCTCTTTCACAGATAACATTCACCAATACATGCTTCTTATCGTTGCGGGAGATCTTAATTGCTTGCTTTAGAGTAGCAATTAAATCGCCTGGTTGATTAACCTTTAGTCCGATGCCGCCTGTTGCTTCGGCTAATTTCTCAAAGGAAATATTGATGTCGAAATCGCACAAGGGGAATTTACCTTTCTTCTCGGCCCATCTGTCTTTGGATGTACCCAGGTAAGACTTCTTGATTGTTGACCAGGCGCTGTCATTGAAGATAACAATTACGATTGGCAGATTGTAGGCGGAGGCCACGTAGTGCGCTGACAATGGAGTGTTAAATAGATAACTGCCGTCGCCTAGTGTGACAATCATGGTTTGTTCAGGAGCGGCAAGTTGTGCTCCAAGGGCTGCTCCTAGTGACCAGCCTAATCCACTGGCAATTGAGTTTTCAAACCAACTATCAGGCAAGTGTCTTGGTACTAGGGTCGGGTCGAGATTGTATTCATTGAAAATGACGGCATTGTCGTCTACCACTTCTCCCACGCAGTAGGAAAGATAACGCTTGCTGATTTTAGTTAATTTCGCATCAGCCGCTGCTTCTCTTCGGGCGATTTCAAAGATCTTCTTATGCTCGCTTTCATTATCCTCAAAGCGAGTTTTGTTTGCATCTAATTTGTCCAGAGCGGCAATTAGTCGCCTTAGTGTTTGCGTTGGATTACCTGCAAGGGCTATGTCTACTGGAAAACTACGCATGGGAATATCGCTTACCAGAGGATCGACACCGATTTGAATCAGTGGTACCGATCTTTCCATCGGCTTCTTCATTTTGCTCAGAGCTGGGATCCAAGGCACATGACTTTCGATGCTGATGATTAGATCTGCCTCTTCTACATGCGGTGATGGGTTAAAGCCCAGGTGCATAGGATGACTGGTCGGCAAATTGAAGAAATTGTGCTTGCCGTGCTCGACGACGCCTATGGCATGTCTTGCTGCTAGAAGTGACAGTGCTTCTACACCACCTTGATAGCGACCAAGTTCGGCTGTAATTATTAACGGCTTCTTGGCTTGGGCAATTGCTTTGGCTGCCTGATCAATTGCTTCTTGTATCGGCTCAGTGGGGGCAGCTGGTTGCTGGCGTGGTGGATCTGAATATGTTAGAGAGTCGATTCTTTCGCACAGAGCTTCTTTGGGCAGTGTCAGGTAGACTGGCCCTGCCGGGTCGCTTTTGCTTATGGCTAAAGCCCGGTCAACGACAGTTTCTAAATTGGTAGCCCCTTTGATTTCATACTCCCATTTTGTAAATTCGCGGAAGTAGCCTGCTTGGTCGAATGTATCTTGTCCCCACTGTACGAAATTGGTGCGGCAGCCATCAACTGCTTGTTCGTGCCAGGGACTTGCGCCAGCTAGGACCAACATTGGTATGTGACTGCGACTGGCGTTGATTATTCCTAAACCCATGTTTGCCGTGCCTACATTCACGTGAGCCATTACTGCTTGTGGTTGTCCTGATAAGAGGAAATAACCATGGGCCATGGCAATAGCTGTATTTTCATGTGGCACGATAATGTCTTGCATCTTGAAGGAGGGGTCATCGCTATAGCGAGCCAGGGCATCGATAATTGGTGTGAAATCAGTGCCTGAGTTGGAGAAGAAGTATTTGATTCCCCGCTTGTTTAAAAGTGCCATCAATCCCTGAGCGACAGTTTCTGCTTGCAAGGTATTTGTGGCAGGCGTACTTAATTTTTGTCCACTGGTCACGCGTCCGCGGCGTAAATGGGTCAATAGAAGCTTGTTGAACACTTCCGGTTTATCGAGATTGGAGAAATGTCCGGCTCCTTCGATGTTGGCTAACTGTGAACTGGGAAGTTGTTTGTGAATATTGCTAAGCAGTGGATCCGTCGGAGTTATCTTGTCTTCACTGCCGCCAATAAGCAAGACGGGAACATCTATTGCAGACACCACAGGTCTGTAGTCATTGGCAAACATCGAAGTCCAGGAGGAGAGAAATACATCTTTGTCCTTAGACCCTTCAATTT
Source organism: Chloroflexota bacterium (assembly GCA_005240105.1). Classification (GTDB taxonomy): domain Bacteria; phylum Cyanobacteriota; class Vampirovibrionia; order Obscuribacterales; family Obscuribacteraceae; genus SBAT01. The sequence continues at coordinate 4,381 of SBAT01000461.1, read as the reverse complement.
CCACTGCTTCGGCAACAATTTTCTTGTCGGTTCCGGAAGCAAATAAGTCGGGAATGAGTGAGGCTGCACTTTCTTTCATAGTCATCCCGGACAGGCGTTCTTTCATGAAGGCAATTTTGCCTTGCGCTTCGGGGTTAAAGGACCAAGTATTGGCTAACGTGAGAGACTGTACCGCTGCCTTCTTCTGTTTGAAGATATTCAGTGCGACGATGCCACCCATAGATAGACCGACTAAGTGTGCTTTACTGAAGCCCAATCCAGAGATTAAGCTGACGATGTCTTCAGCAAAAGCCTCAACTGTAACCTGCTCGTATACATCTTTGCCGGGAAACTTCGACTGTCCGTGACCACGAAAATCAACGGCTATGCACTTGTACCCTTGCCCGGCAAGTGCCGACATCTGATTTGCCCATGAACGATGATCGCCACCTACTGCATGCAGGAAAAGTACAAGTTCATCACTATGACCAGCCTCTGCTATTAAGAGTTCTGCCCCTGTCGGCAGTTTGATCATTTTGCTTGTGAAGCCAATTGCTTTGTTCAATTGCATTGTCATTGCGTTGCCCTTATTTGTCTTGCTTAGCGATTATGGCAAGTGTGCCGCCTCCGGCTGGTCCGTGATGCTCGGCGCGTGTGCTTATGTAAATTGCGGGATCGTAGAGGACACTGGACAATACCGCTCCTAGAACACAGCGCGAATAACGTGTGTCGCTGATATCGTCGTCCGTAAGCATCGTTGCGCGTCTGCCGTGAATTGTGCCTCTGGGATCAGCTTCTGACTTGGCGAATACACCAACAATTTTTTCGGCTTGTTTTGGAGTTAGCTGCAAATCGCAATTTATTTTCAATTTGGCTAAAACATCAATGATGGACTTGGTATCGAGCATGTCTTTTAAGATGCCGTGTTCAATCATTAGGTCGCCATCCCAATAGGGACTGTTGGCCATAACCATAATTTCGGTGCGTTCAAGTCCCGGCTTTGCTGAACAAGAAGCTGTGGAAGAAAATAAATTCCAGTCATTGCAAATGATGTCGTCATTCAATTGCGCAGCATCAACTTCACCCAAAGCTAAGGCAGCAGCCAATGCCGATGCTCCGCGAGAGAAGATCATGTCGGATCGAATTGGTTTGCCGGCTTTGGCTGCGGCAAGTCCTTCTTCATAAGTAAATTTGGGGATTGCTCCCTTCATTTGAATGAAGTGTACATCGCTGTTGGAATCTACTTTTAGGTCGCTGACAATTTGCATTATCACGCGTGCTGTCTCTTCGACCTGTGCCATGCGGCCAATTTCATTGGGAGCAAAAGCGCGAGTGAAGCCGGTACCTACCGCCAGTCTCTTTTCCTTGTTCTTCTCTTTAGCTGGTTCACCGGATTTGGAGAAGACAACGATGTGTGGACTAACTACACCTTCGCAGCCACCGGAAAGTGAAAAGATGATGCGGTCGACAATTTCTTGACGAGAAATTCCCAGCTTCTCGGAAAACAAAGACTCAAAAGCTAGCATTGCCAGATCGCGCGTGAAATCATTGCGACCGCCATTGCCTTCCGTTTTCCCAATAATACAAATTACTTCGGCAGGATCGATTATCCCGTCGTCCATGTATCGTGTCAGTTGACTAACATCGGCAGGATTGCTGGTGGCAATCTTGATCGCTTTGACTTGCACGTCGAACCTTCAGCTTTCTCTTACAGACTTACGTTCAAAGTTTTACCAGTGCGCGCCTTGATATCAATCTTGTAGACGTCGCCCTGATTCATTTCTGATGCTGTTTTCATTGAGGCAAGCGCTTTCACCACATCGGGCGAATTAGCCGTCATGCAAGTTACCGGCTCTTTTACGCAGAGTGGGAAATCGTGCCATGTGCCTAACCAGAGCATAATGCCGTGGCCAGGTGGGAAAACAAAACACTTCACTTCGGCAAGATCAGGCACATCGCCATTCTGTTCGTGGTTTGGTTTGCCAAGAACCATGGCGAACGGTTGATCGCCCAAGCCGATAAACAATTGCGTCATTTCAACGTGACGCTCAAGCCAGGTTACTTCGCTGGAGCGCTTATGAATGCGTGCTGTACGGATGACGGCATTCCCTTGACATTCAAATGGGATATTGAAACCTTCTTCGACCGATCCTTTGTAAAACGGAATGGTTAGACCGGCATTTGGTACGGCCGTGCCGATAAACAAACCGAAATCTTTAGTGTTCTCCGGTGTTGCTTCAATCACCGGTACTTCAATAATTTGCTTGCCCGCAACTTCCACCATCAGAAATCTCCTTACGCTTGCCCGTCTTTTCCAGGTAGGTTACCAGGTTGAAAACTGCTTCGTTTAGCGGAGCGCGGCGCCCGTGTTTTTCAGCAATTTTTGCAACGGCCCCGTTGAGAAATTCCAGCTCGGGGTGGCGTCCTGCCCTAAGGTCTTGGAGTGTAGCATTGATGTTTGTTCGTGTCCTTGCTAGAGATTTAAATACATCCTCTACACGTTCTGTTGTCAGGTGAATTCCTTCCAGTTTGGCAATTTCTACGGCCTCGGCAACTATGTCGCGGGCAATTTTATTTAGCTCGGGGCTGTCGGCAATTGCTCCGTTTGGTTCATCTACTATTGAACACAGACCATTAATCGACAAATTCCACAAAGCCTTCTGCCATTCAGCGGCATAGGGCTCATAACTTACTGCAGTATCTACGCCTTTGTTTTTTAGAATCTCTTGCCAGTTTTGCAGAAAGTCGGCATTTGATTTGTTGCCGGCAAGTTCGTATTTGTGAATGCCTGCCACATGAATATGAACAGGAGAAACTTTCCGCACACCAATGTAGCAAAGCAACCTGATAATGGGATTCTTCGGCAAGATTTCCCTTGCTTGATCCAAAATACCCAGTCCGTTTTGCATGAGAATAATTGGATTATTGGGCTGAATATGCGGTAGCAATTCCTTCAACACCATGGGCAATTCGTGAGCCTTAGTGGCAACAAAAATTGGAGCATTCGCCTCTAGTGCCGGCATATCGGCCCAAGAGTGACACTTAATATTGAGGTTGCCTTCCAGAGCACCCGTTACTTTTAGAGGTTCCTCGGCGAATGCTCGAAGGGAACTTTCTCGGGTAAGCAAACAAGTGTCGGCGGATTCTTGGACGAGGTACTGTAAAAACAGACCCATGCTGCCTGCGCCGATGACAATACCTTGGGACAAGACTTAGATACCTGGTGTAGGAGGCTCATCGACCTCATTATTCCATGGTTTGGCCCTGTCCTTGTTTAATTCCTGGGCATTGCCTATTCCGGCAGCAGTTTCGTCAGAAGTCGTTGTGATCCTATCGACTAATGCTTTTCTATTTGCTTGTTCGGGCGTGTGTCCATATTTTTCAAATGTGGTATGTGTCAGCTTCAGTTTACCCAAACCGGAGCACAAGGTCTCTGCCAGATCATGCTGTTGCTTCTGTTGCTGACGAGCAGTATTCATATTGGCTCGTTTGGCGACGGTGCTTTTCGCATTGGACATCTCTAGCTTGGTGGTGTTAATTCTGTTTCCTAAAAAGCCCGTACGCAAGTCAACTGCACCTTGTGGTACCAAATCAGTTGTAGCGGCAGATTGAAAATCTCGTGGAGTTGCGTCCTCAAAGGTTGCAGGCACCTGGCTGTAAGACTTTTGTTCGCCTGTTGCCGGAAGTTTGCTTTCTGCTGCATTAACCTGGTCAAGCTTTGCCGGCAGATTGTGGTGTTCTTGTTCTGAAATTTCTTGTGCCGGCTTTTTTGTCCAGCGATTTAACGCTTGTCTGGTGATTGATTGTTCGATCTGTCGGGAAGTGGCTACTTGCTCTTGTTTTATGGCGTTGGCAACCAGGTCTTGCATGCCGAACTCATGCTCAATAAAAGGTTCCGGTACTCGATTATTGCGTGGGTTAGCTAAGAGGCTATTAAATTGCGTTTTATGCAATGTGGTCAGGCTAAGCTGCGTATCCAGCGGCAGCTGACTGTCGCGAATATTGGTACAAATATTTTGATCCATTTGTTTAACGGCGGCTTTCCATTCTTGTCTGGTGCACTTAGCCATTTCTTCTGTGGAACGCTTGGGCTTTTCCAGGGTCCTTCTCACTGCCAAAAGTTTGTCGGTCGCTTCTTCTTGCTTAAGTTCCATTGGTTTTTCAGTTCGACTGAGACCGCGATAGGCACCATAACCGGCACCCAATACTGAATAGGCAAGGAAGGTTTCGGAAGCATCTTGTGGGTTCATGGCTTTTCCGTCCAGCAACGAGCGAAAGCCAACATTTGTCATACCGGCTAGCATTCCACCGGCAGTTGTGGCTGCCACTTCATGAAATCTGCTGCCGTGACCCTCTTTAATAGCATTTACATTTAACCGCACGCGGTTGGGTGCTACGAGGG
>SBAT01000421.1 GCA_005240105.1 Chloroflexota bacterium | reverse complement strand
CTATCTCCAGTTCTTTCCCACAACCGCACAGCTGCCTAGAACCTTTGCGAATCTTGTTCCATATTGGATCAGAATTTCCGCAAACATTGCTAGGGATAGAGAACGAAATGCTCTCTGTCAAATCAGTTTTATGATCAACCAAATAGGCTAGAGCATCCCGATAATTTGCCAGGCTGCGCTTCGGGTCGCGTATAGCCGCAATCGCCGATTCAACAGTAGCGAAAGACATCACCGGTATTTCCTTTCTTGCAACTTCGCTAACGGATAGCTCTTGCCCGGATTCCACAAATTCGTACCCAGCGATATCTAGTTGTTGGATGCCTGTTCTTTCTTCGCTGGAATTCTCCGTCCATGTTGGAGGCGCATCTTGGCCAACAGCAGAGAGGAATGTGCCTATCTCAGTAAAGACGTTTACCTCACCAGACAGGTAGGTATCGACACGTTGAATGGCAACTTCCTTGAGAGTCTTGCCGGAACCAAGAAACAGGCGAAGCGTCTTGTCGAAGTCGCGATTCTTGTCGTAAGTCATACTGATGTGGCGACCGTCAGGATGCTTGAAGAGCCAATATGGCGTCCTCGCGACAGCTGTTCTCACAAGCGTGTACATAGTTGGATGACCGACTTTTAAAAACAGTTTTTCGCCACCGTACACAAGAGTCTGATCGCGCAAACGCACTTGTCCATCCTTGTTGAGCTGTATTTCCTCGACAGACAGGTTGTGCTCTTGCAGCACTTCGTCTTCGAGCAAATACTTATCTTTGAACAAGTCAATTACTGTTCCTTTGGAATTTTGGTCCAAGTCGGGATAGTATTTACTTCCGACAGTTAATCCACCTAGAACCAACAAGTCGGTATTGCGATCAATCCTGCCTTTCAGTCCAAGCTCATGGTCATGAACAGACCCGGAATATTGCCCGCCACCAATGCTCGACATGCTGGTCTTCAACGGCACAAACTTATCTCCATCGCTGCTGAACAAAAAACTCGTCCAACCATCCGAGATGACATATTTATTGCCGGCGGAGCGATAAAGCCTGCTTCGCGTCGTGAATGGAATCGTTATTTCGATTGGCAAAGGCACAACCTGCAGTTGCTTTTGTGTATCAGCTTTTGCAAATTCCCATCCTTCATACACAATGTTGTACGCATGAAAGACGCCTTCAGAATTCCGCCCATACTCAACATTAATGGTCATCCTTCTCGTCCCATTTTGGTGGGGGAAATAGACGAGTAGATCGTGCTGTTCTTTCCAGCCAGTTTTTGTATCTGTGCGATGGCGCTCTACGCGTTCGACCACGAACAGCTCGTAATACGTTTCGCCATCCGGGCTGTGCAAGATGCCACCCTCTTCTTCTAAAAACATCATGCTACTTCGCAGTACGAATCGTTGCGGGGAATTCGCCCTGGTGCAAAAAATTGCCCCTCCTCGAAGAAGTTCAGCTTGCGGGTTATTTGATTTGTTTTCCATTTTTCATTCCTCCTGAAAATGTACAGGTAATTACAAAGCCGTACTTCACGTGAAGCACGGCTTTCGTGTGGATCATGTTTTCTAATTACCGCAACCCAAAGAGGCGCATGTACATGGCTTTCTCGTGAGCTAACTCGCGTTTAGCTTCTTCAATTCTCTGAGAAAGCTCTTCAGCCCAAGTATCCGACCACAAATATTCAATCGGCAAACTTTGGCTGTGTTCGCCACTATGGCATGCGCGGCATGCGCGGTATGAGCATCCTGTGAAATAGTGCACTTCAAAAGTATTGCTGGAAAACTTTACTCTTGCTATTCCGGTGAAATGCTTTCCTTCGATCGATGCCCAAGTCCTGAATACTTCTTCGGCTTTGGGTTGAAACTTGCTTTGCAGCTCAATGAGCTGCTGGTAATCTTTCGTGTCGTTCATTGGACTGTCTCCGCTTAAATTCACTGCAGTAAAACTCGATATCCACGACAAGTCGTGCGAGCGCTGCTGGCTCACATGCCGCTAATACGTGTTGAACGTAAAACTGGGTGTTGTTCTGGTTGGGTGTTTTACTGAAATGAAGAAATAAATGTGTACGTATTAGTTTCTTTGTTTGGCTATATCAATTTCTATTTGTGCAGTGGTGAGATCCCCACTGATCTACGCGATCATTGAGATGTCGCGGCTAGCGCGAGAGTAGATTTGCCACGACTTTCGTATTGTCATCTCGTGCTTTTCGACTTTGTCATTCCGACCGGGAGGGAGGAATCTTCCGCATGTTTCCAAAGTCTAAGTACAGGGACGGTGAACAAAGGAACCAATCCCCTACTAATCCACCAAGTTAGGAACGAAGTAGAGTCATATGTCTTCCTGAACCTATTGGATACGACGTTGCACGAAAACACGCCCGTGGTTCCTGATACGAACTTTGCCTAGCTATTGGCAGATTCCTCACTTTCGTTCGGAATGACAAAGTCTCCAAAGCTTGGGTTTACGAAAGTGACAGCGACCGTATTCACACAACAAAAACGGGCGCAGGCAATGCGCCCCAACATTGGGCGGGGCGCGAAAAACTACTTCCGCAGCGGCATGACGCGCATGCGTTTGATGCCGGCGCCGGCGGCTGCGTCCATTACGGCGACCACGTGCTTCTGCAGGGAATCTGCGTCAGAGGAGAGGTTCAACGGCAAGTCTTCGGTGCCGGCTTTTTGCTGTTCGGCTTGAATGACTTGTTGGACATGCTGCGTATCAACCGGGCTTACATTTGTGCCGTTGACTGTTACTACACCTGCGGCTGTTACGTTGACGTCAATTTTTGGTCCCTTATCCGGCTCAGGAGGGCGTGAGCTGCTTGCCACCGGCGGGTCAACCTTGAGCACCGACATGTTAACCAGTGGTGCTACCAGGATCATGATCACCAGGAGTACCAAGAAAACATCTGTCAACGGGGTGACGTTGATATCGGTAAAAATCTCTCCGCTTTTACCCATTGCCATAGGTCGAAGGTCCTCCAGACAAAAACTACGTATCGTTAATCTTAGCGCCTTTCCCACTACCCGACTAGCGACTAAACCCTGAGTTACATCTTCGTGACGACCGATAATCTGGCAACGCTCAACCAGCCAATCTCTGGTTAGCGCAAGTTGGCGCAGGGACGACACAACCTGAAAGCGCCACTGGGCGATGCCTTAAGCATATATTTTGTCAAAATTGGTTGACAAGCGGATTTACTTGCCAACAAGAATCTTGCTAGGTTGAACTCTAAGAAATTCAATTTCCATATCCATATAAATAGATCTCAACAACACTAACAAACACTAAGCCCTGCCAGTTCCTAATAAACCCTGTCGAAGCGTTTTGCTTTGTTGGGTTTTTCCGGCCGGCAACTTTCTAGGAGACTCCCATGCCAAAGCCAAAATCCAAAACCGAGAAAAACCTCGCTGCCGCCTTTGCCGGCGAATCAATGGCCAACCGCAAGTATTTGTACTTCGCCCAGGTCGCCCGCAAATTAGGCAGCGAAGAAGTAGCCAAACTGTTTGAAGAGACAGCCCATCAAGAGACAGGTCACGCTTTCATTCACCTGCAATTGCTTTACCCGGAATCTGAAATGACCGTGGAGAAGTTGTTGGAAGCGGCCATCGAAGGCGAGCTTTACGAAACCAACAAGATGTACCCGTCATTTGAAAAAACGGCTATCAAAGAAGGTCGACTGGAAGCAGCCGCTGAATTTGCCGAGCAAGCCAATGAGTCCAGGCAACATGCCGAAATTTTCGACAAGGCAGCCAAGCGATTTAAGGCACTGGCACTAGTCGAGGCATATCATGCGTCGAAGTACCAGAAAGCACTCGACAAAGTCAAAGAGTACAAATAGGCGTACAATAGAGAGATCGAATTAATGACCCCTCGACAGCGCAAAAGACTCTTGAACAAGCTCCGGAATTACCCCAAGCTGAACATCCACGAACACCTCGATTGTTCATTGAGGCACAGGACAATCCTGCGACTCTGGGACAAACGAAATTTCGCAATCAGCAATGGTGGTGCTACTTTTCCGCCGGATGTTGTCGAGGATTGGAAAGAAGCACAAAGGCTCAAACAATCATCGAACAAATCTGACGTCAAGAAGGGCAACGAGCTAGAGGACAAGGCAGTCCACACGTTCGAGCAATTTACAAAATCATTTGCCAGCCAGTCCCTTAAACAATACATAGACACCATCAACACTTTTATTCTTCCCGTAATTCAAGAGAAGGAAAACTTGGAGCTAATTACACGGGAGCGAATTGAAGATGCTGTTGCAGACGGCACGATTGCTATGGAGTTGCGTTATGCACCGCAACTAAGCACTAGCAACGGGCTCAGTTTACGTGATGTACTGGACACTATCACCGGCGTCCTTGCCGAATCGCCGATACCGGTGAATTTAATTGTTTGTGCCTTGCGGCACGAGAATGGAGCGATGGCGGAAGAATTGGCCGACCTGGCTATCGAATACAAACAATTCGGAGTCACGGGTTTTGATCTGGCCGCAGACGAGAAGGCTTTCCCAGGCATACCTGAGTGGTGGCTGAATGCAGCTATCCGCACACAGAAAGCCGGATTGAAAGCAACAATACATCTGGGCGAAACAAATCCTGTTTCAGAAGCAGAAGTAGAAATTCTCAACAAGAACAATATCACCCGCGTTGGTCACGGTATCCGCATCGTCGAGCCGATTGACCAAGTATTCGAAGTCTGTCTGACGTCCAACGTGGTTACCGGTCAAGTTAAGAGCTTGGCTGACCATCCAGTTAATAGGCTGTATCAAGACGGCAGACGCGTGTGCATCAACACTGATGGGTTGACCTTCACCTTGAGCTCGCTGACAAACGAGTACGCACACCTGGTAGAACACTTCAACTGGGGAATGGAAGACTTTTACGCCGTCAATTTGACCGCGTTGGAAGCTTCCAACTTTTCACCCCGCACAAAAGTTGCCTTAAGAACAAAGCTCCGCGCAGCCTACGCAGCTCGGGATTAGGCGACAAACAATAACTTTAGAGCTATAGCCCCTTTTGTCAGAACGACAATCTCTTTTGTCATTCTGAGCAGAGCGAAGAATCTACCGTAACGACTCAGTGGTCAGGTTAATCAACATGACCCGTGTTTTCATCGCGGCAGATTCCTCGGCTTTGCCTCGGAATGACAAAGGGGCGGGGGCGCATCATTTTCGAGAGGAAAGTATCATGAATAACGATAGAAACAAACGCCTTGAAAAACTAACCAAGGAAATCAAAGGCAATGCCGACAAAGGCATCGCCCTGGCACTTTTCGCTGCCGTTATCATCACTTTGATGCTGGCATTGCAATTTGCCACCAATATGAAAAACAGCAGCAACACATCTAAGCAGACCGTCAATTCGGCAGTGATGCCCGGCTTCACCACAAACGACGCCTGCGAGATAGTCATCCGCTACAACGAGGTCGGCACCCCGCCCGAGCATCGCACTCCGGACGGCAATCCGCTGGTAATCACCCGCAGAATGCAGGACGCGCTTATCTCCGTGCCGCTAGGCACAGCCATCGACTTCACCGCCAGTGGAATAGGCGCCAAGAAAGTCGTATTGCATAACTACGACAACACCGCCTTCAACTACGCCCGTCTGAGAGATGGCTTCCGCCTCACCGTGAAGACGGATATCCCGGAAGGCAGAGCTCGTACTACAGACATCTCTGTAGACGATCAGCCTTTCTGGCTGGAGTTCGCCTTCAGTCACGCTTGTCCATAATCGTAGTACGGCGCCATCAAGAAAGGAGGGGTCACATCGACCCCTCTTCTTTTTCTACTCCTACAGGAAAAATACCATGTCAAAACAAGCGCAATTTAAAATCACCATCACCGACACCGATCCCGCCACCGGCTTCAGCACATTTGTAGGCGAAATAGACCTCTTCTCTTTTTCAGAGAAAGAAATCTATGCCATGTATTCCGGCAAAGGACTGAGCCGCGAGAAAGCTCAAGAATACATGAAACAAATCCGTACCATGTTGCGCAAATCAAAAGTCGCACCAAATAGCGACATAGACCTCTACAGTCAACAGCAACCAACTCCACCAAAGCCAGCCCTACCGCAGGTGAAAGACACCAAGCAGGAGCAGAAGGAGAAGGAACTTATCGACAAGTTCATGAAAAGGAAATGCAAGGGCAACTCCTGCGGACCGCAGCAGCAGGATAACTCGTAGCCTCGCCTCTTTTGTCATTCCGAGGCTTTAGCCGAGGAATCTGCCGTAGGTATCCTTGTTCTTGTTGATCAACTTGAACGTGTATTCGCTGCGGCAGATTCCTCACTTCGTTCGGAATGACAAACTTTTTTTGCTCCCCTCTCCGATGTTCTATAGTAGTTTACTCCTTTCAAAAAAGCCGCGGGAGCGGCGGCCGTTTTGAATTGCGCTTAGCGTGCGCTCATCGCGTGGAGTTCTTGAAGAACGAAGTCGAGGATTTCCTCGACGGTATCGACCATCTCGCCCTTGCGAGTTTTGTCTTGACCGAGCGTGTAGAAGAACTCAACCTTTACAGGCTTGTCTTTGCGCTGCTTCTTCCACTCCACCACGCCTCTGCCGGTGAAGGCATTGGTGTACTTGGCCTTGATCGCCTCAACTGCCGCTTTACCAAACGCTTCGTCGCTGGTGAAAACTCTCACCCACGGAAAGGCGTTGTTTACGTTTGGGGGTACGCGCGGGTTCGTGTCCGT
>SBAT01000182.1 GCA_005240105.1 Chloroflexota bacterium | reverse complement strand
AGTCATAGCTGGTGCCGAGCCACCGGTTGAAGTTGAACTTAGCGACGATGAGCTCATGTCCCGAATTAGCGAACGCCTTAAAACAGGACGTGGTTTAAAGGAAGTGTCGCAGGAATTGGCTCAAGAATTGAACAGGCGACGCGCCGATATTTACAAGCTTGGTCTTAAGTGTCGTGATAATACTAATGATTAAGTATTAGCTTTTAACTGTTCCAGGTGCCGGACAATCGGGAATATAGCAGCTTAGGTTGATGCGTCCTTTTAGAGGTCGATGGTTACAACAAGTGCATGGCTGCTGTTTATCGTGCTGTTAGTCTTGGCTAACGGCCTTTTGTCATTGGCTGAAATGTCTATTGTTTCCTCGCGCAAGGCACGCTTGCAGGGGCTTATAAAAAAGGGCAATGAGGGCGCTAAGGTTGCTTTGGAGTTGTCCAATTCACCCAACCAGTTTTTATCAACGATCCAGGCCGGAGTCACAGGCGTCGGAATTCTTTCCGGTGCGTTCGGCGGAGCGACAATTGCTCAAAATCTTTCCGACGTCCTGGCTTTAATTCCGCCGATAAAGCCATATGCTGATGCTATAGGCATGACTGTGGTCGTTATCTTGATCACATATTTCACCCTCATCCTCGGCGAGCTGGTACCTAAAAGGCTGGCGTTGGCAGACCCCGAGCGTATAGGTAGTGCATTGGCTCCAGCAATGAAAAGGCTTGCTCATTTGGCTGGACCAGTAGTCAAATTGCTTACGGTTTCCACGGATTTTGTTGTTGCTTTGTTGCCGATCAAAGCCCACAAAGAACCGGCAGTTACAGAGCAAGAGTTGGAAGTAATGATTGATGAAGGCAAGCAGGTCGGTGTTTTGCAAACCATGGAATACAAAATGCTCTCGGGCATTTTTGATTTAAACGACAAAAAGGTCAGCGCAGTAATGACGCCAATGACAAAGATAATTTGGCTCAAAGCAAGCGACAGTCCGAAAGTCATTGTTGAATCAGTGATTGCGCATCCGCACTCACGCTTTCCTGTAGGCGAGACGTCTCTGGAAAATGTTATTGGCATAGTCAATGCCAAAGAGTTGCTTGTGCGTTGGACTATCGACAAAGGATTTGATCTGAAAAAACTAATGACACAGCCGCTTATTATTCCAAGTTCGCAGTCCGTCATGGATGTGCTCAAGTCCTTTAAGAAAGCCGGTGCGGACTCTGCTTTAGTGATGGATGAATATGGTGCTTTAGAGGGATTGGTGACAATTACCGATGTTGTCAGAGCAATTATGGGTGAAACACATGTAGGCGACGAGAAGCCGCGCTGGCAAATTGTCGATCGCGAAGATGGTACTTGCTTAGTTGATGGACTGACGCCGACTGATGAATTTATGCGCTTTTTCAAAGTTGCCGAAACTGCTTCGGAGAAAGCTGATTTTGAAACCCTTGCCGGACTTATTGTTCATCAGCTCGATCATATTCCTCAGGTTGCCGAGAAGGTCACATGGCAAGGATTGAGCCTGGAAGTAGTTGACATGGATGGCTATCGTATTGATAAAGTTATGGTCTGCAAGACAACGGAACAGACCTAATGACTCAAGAAGCCGACGTAAGTAAGACAGAAGAAATTGACAGACTATTGTCCGTGCCCCTTTCTGATCGTAATGAAGCTTGGAAGGAAAAGTTCTATCAGATAGTCGATACGGCAAGCCTTTCATTGCCGGATGAGAATGTCTTTGTCGGACCTGATGGGTTTCCCTATTTGCTGCTTAATATCCCTGAGCCGGGGCAGCAATATCACAGCTACAGTCTGACTACGGTATTAGGGCATTGCTTGGAAAATGGCTTGGGAGTGGTCATTGCCAGGGGTGACATGAGTAAGCCGGAATGGGTTTTTCCTTTTGGAATGCTCTGGTGCTTTAAAGAATTTGGCAAGCTGGAAGTGCCTGTTGAAGAAAAAATTCGTGGTGAGCTATTAAATGACTCGCCAGCTGGAAAATTGTCCAAGGAAGTAGTGGAAGAAAGCCGTCAGGTAATGGTTGGACAGCCATCGGAAGAATATCTGCCGGCATACGTTCGCCAGGCTATTCGAAACTTTGTTACACAGCGTCTCAACATGCCTGACGTAAAAGCCTTTTTGTTGTTTGACGCGGCTGCTGAACCGCCGCAGTCACTTGTGTTTTCCATATTCCCTGATCAGTTTGCCAATGAAAACGAATACGGTGCGGTACTTTCTATGCTGCGCTGGTATTTACCAACACACTATGGTTTAGCCGGTATAGCGCGTGATGCCGAGTTGGCCAGCTCGTTTGAACCATTTTAGATATCGGACAAGAATGCCTTGATTGTTTCCGTGTAGGTGGGTGGATCACAGTCGTAGACATCATTGTGTCCGGCTGTCGGCAAGCATATAAATTTCTTGTTCTCTCCAGCAATTTTAAACAGGCGCTCTCCATGGTAGAAAGGCACGGTCTTGTCCATTTTTCCATGGATGATTAAGACTGGCTGTTTGTAGTTGCTCAGTGCAGTCAGGTTATCCAGATCCGGTGTGACCATCAGTGGATTTGGGTAGAGCCTCAGCCACGGTAATTTCTCGCAAGCTATGTGGCGCAATGAGCTGAATGGAGATTGCAAAATAAGACCGCGATTGGGTCGAGCCGTGGCAATATGGCAGGCAACACCTGATCCCAGAGACTCGCCAAACAAAATTATGTCTTCTGGTTTGTAGCCTAGTTTCTCTACAGCAAAATCAAAGGCGGCAAGTCCGTCTTGCGTGATTCCAAGAATACTTGGATTGCCGGCACTGCGCCCGTAGCCCTGATAGTCATATAGGAAAACAGAACTGCCCGATTCGATAAGGAGTTTTGCTAACCAGGTTCTGTGGCTGATGTTGCCGGCATTGCCATGGTTGACCAATATGAGTTTGTCTGATTGGGGATTCTTCATGAGCCAACCGTGCAGTTCTTTTCCTGCAGGACTTTTGAAAATTTGATCTTCTATGTCAAAACCGGCAACTGACCTGACGCTGTAAAGGTCTTCTTGCTCTTTGTCGGGATAAAAAAGCATGCAGTTGTAAAACTTCTGCGCAATTTTTGGCGACAAGACTATATAAAGCAAAGCTAGAAGTATTGCGGTCTCCATTCAGTATCCCAGCTTTAGGGTCTTTTCCAAAACTGAAATTCGCTGATGCACGGCACCATCTTTTGGTTTGCCGAACACTTTTGTTTCCAGGCGGTCGACACGGTCTGCAACTTCCTCTTGTGTATACATCTTACCGAATGTCATTTTCTCCATTCTAGAGACACGCTCGGCGTCACTTATGGGCTTCTTTGCAGTGTTTGCATTTGTCGTGGGTTTCTTTACCGCAGCTGCCGGCTTTTGTGTCAGGGGTTGAGCAAACTGCGGGTAGACAGGTTGTTGCATTGGCGCTTGTTGTTGAAACTGTGGATAGACAGGTCGTTGAACAGGAGCTTGTTGTTGAAATTGTGGATAAACAGGTTGTTGCATGGGGTTTTGCTGCATCGGAGCCTGCTGTGTGAATTGCGGATATACAGGTTGCTGCATTGGGACTTGCTGCATGGGAGCCTGCTGCGTGAATTGTGGGTACGGCTGCTGTACAGGCGCTTGTTGCTGAAATTGCGGATAGACGGGTTGCTGCATTGGTACTTGTTGCTGAAACTGTGGATAAACAGGTTGCTGCATGGGAGCCTGCTGCGTGAATTGTGGATACATAGGCTGTTGCATTGGTACTTGTTGCTGAAACTGTGGATAGACAGGTTGCTGCATAGGAGCCTGCTGCGTGAATTGTGGGTATGGCTGTTGTACAGGCACTTGTTGTTGAAATTGCGGATAGACAGGTTGTTGGGCAGGCGGCAGTTGTTGAAATTCCGGATAGACAGGTTGTGCAGGTTTTGCCTGTGCTGGTTGATTTGCAGCAGATGGGAAGGGCTTATTGAAGTCCGGAATCATATCTTCCGAGGGAAAGGAGCCAGGTGGTTTACCAGTCGGTGTGTTAGGCATTGATTGAACATTGGTCTGCCACTGCGGCTGCTGCTTGGGCGCATCCGTCCAGGGTTGTGCCGGGGGCATTGGCGGTGGCGCATCACTCAAGTCATCCATTACTGATTGTGAAGGAGCGCCTGTGTTATCTGATGCTGCTGGATCTATACCCACGGGTAATGTTCGCCGGACGGTATCAGTCTTTGCTTTTGTCGGGCTTATAGCCTTTAGTTGTGGTTTGGGCTTGTTTGCCGGTGCGTTGGCTGCCAATGCAAACTGGTTCGCTAGGCATAGTGTAGCGAAGCTCAGAGTTAAATTGCGAAAAGTCCAACTGGCCATGGTTCTAACCCCACCTAATAGTTACCCAATTTGGCAGGCGGTTAAGCAGCCGGACCTCTCGACTTATGTCATTCTGAGCCTCAGGCGAAGAATCTCACAAGTTAACATGCGAGACCCTTCACTTCGCTCAGGGTGACAGATCCAAGTCGTTGCTCTGCTACTTATGCAACAAATCAGCTTCTAGCTCTCCGCCGGCTCGAAGGCTAGCTTGCAGTGCCAGTGCCATCTCTACAAAAACAGGACGTACAAGAGTCTCTGGAGTCGTTATAAGCTCGCACAACATGGCGTGCATTTCCGGATCAATCTTGAGCAACTCTTGCCGCCCGCTGATGACGGAAAATGAGGCGACTGCTTCAGCAAAATATTCATGGTAGCTAGACTTCGCATAGCCTGATACAAAACAGCGTTTGTCGATGCCTTCTGGCACAACTAGTTCTGAATCAGTGGACACGCCTTTTGGCAGAGGGTGCAATTTAACGCAAGCTCGCAAACGTTTTTCAAAGAGGGCTTGAATCCTTTCTTGGGCTGCTTGTGAGAGCACAAATTCCAGCTGGTGCCCATACTCGTGTGAGACAACAAGATTCAGTCTCACTTCCAGCTGTGGGCGAGCGACGACCCAGAAGCAGCCGTATTGCTTATAGAGTTTGACCTCTTTTTCAAATTCCTCTCTGTCCAGGGTGACAAATCCTGTACGTACTCCTGTCACTCCGGCAGTACCGTGTTTGACATTGCCCAAGGCGGCAGTACCTTCTGATTTGCGGACAATTTGCAATAATCCGGATACGGCCCAGAATTTCATTGTCTCTAAGACGTATTTTTTTTGTGGTGCCGACAACTTATCAAAGTCTTCAAAGTAGCGAATAACTTCGTTCTCGAAATAAGTCTTGTCCTTACGGTAGAGCGGTCGGATTATTTCCACCTGCCATTTCTGACCTTTGCTATCAAGACCATGTCCAATTGTGGATAGCTGGCTGTTTTCGTCCAATTTGCGCCGAGGCTCTTTCTTCTCTCGATCGCGCAAGTAAATATTGCCAGCATCATCTATCTCGCCCACCAACTTGTGATCGGCAGTAGCGAGACGCCCGTTAATTGCTGCCAGATGGACATGGTTGAAGACAAGCGTGCCATTAGGTCCGGGCGTTTCTCCTGGTAGCTCGAGCGGCAAGCCGCTTTCATCGATGCCGCGGAATTTTGCACCCTTGACGCTTTCAATTGGCTGCAAGCCTTCAAAAGACTCAATAGCTGGTGAGTCGAACTTGATCAAGCCATCTTCAAAAAGAAAGCCAATCGGTGCACCATCGTGGTAGATCTTGCCGTAGTCGACAACCAACATCTGACCCGGCAGCTCGATAAACCCACTCGGGCCGCTAGTTTTTGCTATTGGAGCGGCACGATCTCTACTCACGTTGTCTTGTCTAGGCCTTTGACGAAACGGCTACTTTAGCCTTGTTCCAGTCAGCAAGGAAAGCCTGCAAGCCGGCGTCAGTTAGTGGATGATGGACCAATTGCTTGAACACCTTGTAAGGCATGGTGGCAATGTCAGCTCCAGCCAGGGCGACCTTGGTGATGTGCACTGGGTGGCGAATGCTGGCTGCCAAAACTTTGGTCTTAAGATCATGTATGCGGAATACTTCCACAATGTCTTCTATCAGCCTGATGCCATCTTCGTTGATGTCATCCAATCTGCCCAAGAATGGACTGACAAAGGTGGCACCGGCGCGCGCGGCCAAAATTGCCTGGTTAACTGAAAAACAAAGAGTGACGTTTACCTTAATGCCTTCGCTGTTAAGTATGCTTGTGGCAGCCAAACCAGCTGGCGTTAAAGGGCATTTGACCATGACGTTTTCAGCCCAGGTGGCTATGTCGCGTCCTTCTTTGACCATGCCTTCTGTCTCGGTTGAGACCACTTCGGCAGACACCGGACCTTTGACTATCGAGCAGATTTCTTTTACAAGACTCTTGAAGTCTCCGCCCTCTTTGACTACCAAAGATGGATTGGTGGTGATGCCGTTAAGCACTCCCCATTGGTTGATTTCTTTTATCTCGTTGATGTTGGCAGTGTCTAGAAATAACAGCACGGTTAAGCACCTCTTTTTTACTACGTAGTAATCAGGTAAATTGTCGTTTAAATCTTACCCCGGAAGGGGTTGTTCAGTCATTGATGGGGGATAAGATTGACATGGAGACTAATTTTATTACGCAGGTGTAACTTGAGAGTCAGCGAGCCTAATTCGCCTCCATTTTTCCTCTGGCAAGCATTTATGGCAGTGCTGATGGGCATTTTGACGGGTGCTTTGCTGTTCAACCTGACAAACCATGCACGTGCCGCACTTCCCAATTTTCCCACACCCATAAAAGAAGCGCTTGCCGGCAAACCTGCAGCAGCGCCTGTAATTCCTTCTTTGCCTAATCTTGATAAGCCTATGGTTATCTTGCTTATGGGGGTCGATTCCAACGGTCCAAACTGCCAGAGATATGTTGGCACGCGCTCCGATACGATGATGCTTGCCAGTCTTGATCCGCAGACCAAGCAAGTAGGTCTTATCAGCATCCCTAGAGACAGCCGGGTGATCATTCCAAGAGGACACGGCTTCAGCAAAATCAATTCAGCTCATGCGCTGGGTGGGCCGACTCTGGCCATGGAAGCTGTCAGTAATAACTTCGACGTCAATATTGACCATTATGTGGTCATAGATACAGTCGGTCTTAAGAAAGTCTGCGAGTTTCTCGGTCCATGTGAAGTATTGGTCGAGAAGGAAATGCACTATGTCGATCACACAGCTAAGCTGAATGTCGACTTGAAGCCGGGACTGCATACTCTCAGTCCGGTGGAGATGGAAGAATATGTGCGATTCCGCCATGATCCGCGTGGAGACATTGGACGGATGGAGCGTCAGCAGTGGTTTTTAAGGCAAGTGACTCACAAGCTGAAAGAGCCTCAAGTGCTTTTGCGCCTGCCTGAGCTAATGAGCCTGGCCAATGAATTTGTGTCGACAGATCTATCGCTGGATCAAATGGCACGTCTATTGTCATTTGGACGTGAGATTGAGCCGCATCAAATTGTCACGGCCACCTTGCCGGGAGAAGGAGCAATGATCGGCGGTATTAGTTATTGGTTGGCTGATATGAAAGCCAGTCGTATAGCCATCGACCGACTAGTCGGTACCAACACGGACATTGCTCTTGACCCAAGTTCTCAGACGGAGCCGGAAGTCGTAAACAACAACAAGCCAATCAGAGTCTCCATTCGTTACCCGCGTGGTTGCGAAAAGGCGGCTGATTACTTTGAGAGTAAATTGACCGAAGCAGGCTATAAAGTGCGCTACAAATGGCGTGTTGATGAAATTGAATGCCGTCACGAAGAGATAATTGCGCACAGTCTACGAGCAAACCAAGAAAATACGAATGAGCTTAGAAAAGTCCTGCCTCAGATGGAAAAGTGGCCAACAGTGGTCAATCCTGAATCACGCTCATATACGGACTTTACTTTGGTAATTTCACCGAATGTAATGGCTGCCTTGGCAGATCTTTTCCCACCACCTCCAGATAGCGCTTATGCCGGAACACAAGGCACTCAAGTGGTATCACGTGTGAGAGCGCCCGTTTTACCATAAATCGCCCTGCGACACTTGCTTTTACATGGCTACTTGTCATTTTGGTTTGACTATAGTAATATGGCTATGTAGATGGCCATCTGGGAGTTCTGGTAATGTCCAAGCAATATTCAATTGCCGAAGCGCGCCACAATTTGGCGTCCATAGTACACGAGCTAGAGCAAATGCCGTTTGTCGAGCTTACTCGTCGCCATAAGCCGGTGGCTGTTCTGCTCTCAATCGATGCATTTAACCGCTTGCGCGTCAAAGAGCAAGGTTTTTTCGATGCTTTTAGTGCGTTTCGCGACAAGCATGATTTGAAAGACCTGGCAATTGATTCAAGCACATTCGCTGATTTACGCGATCGTTCACCAGGTCGAGCCGGCAAGGAATGACTGTCAAATACCTGCTTGATACCAATGTGATCTCGGAAACTCTTAAGCCGAGTCCAAATAAGCGTGTGCTGTCTAAGCTTAAGCGTAATCAGACGGAATTAGCAATTCCAGCCCCAGTCTGGCATGAACTACTATTCGGTTGTTATCGACTGCCTATTTCAACTAGACGAAAGGCTATTGAGGAATATTTGCAGCAAGTAGTGGCAGCGACAATGCCGGTTTATCCTTATGACGAGTACTCGGCAGTTTGGCATGCTTCTGAACGCGCTCGCTTAGCGGCTCGCGGGAAGACTCCTCCGTTTGTTGATGGTCAGATCGCTGCCATTGCTAAAGTAAACAATCTAATTTTGGTCACGTTCAACATCTCTGATTACAAGCATTTCTCAGAAGTCATTGTGGAAGACTGGAGGGAGATGTAATTGGAAGCTTTGCTTAAGACAGGACCGCTAGGCGATTTCACAAGCGTTTTGCCGAAAGCACCAGATCGTTGGCCGTGGGCTTTGCCACACATATACGCAATAAACCTATTTTCAGAGCCGGCAGTGGAGGTCTGTGCAGCTTCAGCAAGTCCTGATGGAGAATATGTAGAAAAGACTGAGCTTAATGAAGATCGTACCATTATTGAGCAAGTTGGATTCTGGCATGGAACTTATGCCTTGTTGGATTCTTTTGCCGTGTTAAAGAAGGAAGCGGCCATGGAGGAGGCACGTCACCTATTTGCACTGCTGCCGGTGCGGTACGTGATGGAGCAAGGTGCCGTGGTCGAAACTAATGAGCTTATGGAAATTACAGGAGAGTGGCCTGATCTATGGCGATTCAATAGTTTCAATGAAATTGGCTCCTATTGCGCGTATCTATTTGAGAAATTGCAAGGTGCAGATGAAGCTACTGCAGTGACATTTCGTGAGTCGCTTCATTTTGCAATGCCTGGCACGGAATTAATTGTAATGTATATTGATGCGCTTACTAATGTTCAATCGTCCGTAGAGCGGCTCCTCCCATCCATCGAAGATTCCCGGTTAAAGTTGGCGCTTGATAGTCTGCGTAGCCGCTTGCCAGGATATCCAACGTTCTAATCCGAAATTATCTTATGGACATAGCTATTACTTATCCAGCCAGCGTACGGAACCGTTTTCAATATTGCGGACGCCGCCTACAATAATCAATTTCTTTTGCTCGACAAGATTGGCTAGTCCGGGACTGTTTTTGAGGATTTCGGCAATTGAATTGCGCACGTTATCTTCCACTGCTGCATCTAAAAGCTTGTTGCCTGTGAGATCCGGATGATTTGCCTTTGTCTTGTCGGTGACTGGTGATATTAGAGCAATTAGCTTCGGCAGGCTGCCCCGCAACTCGGCACCGGATAAGGCTCCGTCGACGGCGCCACATTTTGTATGTCCCATAACGACAATAACTGGCGTATGCAAGTATTTGACGCCGTATTCAATCGAGGCTAATTCGGCAACTGCACAGACATTGCCTGCTACTCTCACGACAAATAGATCTCCGAAGCCTTGATCAAAGACCATTTCCGGAGGCACTCTGGCATCCGAACAGCCAAGGATAGTGGCAATAGGTTTTTGTCCCTCGCGGGCTGTCTGTTGACGTTTGCTGGTATCGAAGCGTGGATGAATGCTCTTTCCTGACAGATAGCGGCTGTTGCCTTCCTTCAGTCGTTGAAGGACCTGTTGTGGGGAAAGTGTGGTATCGGCGTAACTCGTCAAGCTGGAGCTAACGATCAGCGCCATTGCTAACAGGCAAGCTGCTTTCATTGGTTTCCCTTTCCGGTTTTATTCTTGTGGTTCTTCTTGT